>CANREQ010000035.1 GCA_947629695.1 uncultured Clostridia bacterium
CCGAAAGGCCGCCGATTGAGTGGAGGAATCCCCCTCGTGGTGGTATGGTGTTGTTTGAAACGGCTTTCCCACTCAGGACAGGGGGACCCATTCGACTACGTTCGGCTTTCAGCCTCACTACGCTTTCCGAAAATTTTTCGTAGCCCTCAAAATTTTACGCAAACCATCGGGCTTTGCCCTCGGGCAGGGTGACGACGTGCCCTTGGCTCCCTCTAATAATAGGGGGAGCTGTCTGCTTGCAGACTGAGGGGATTAAAAATACTCCGCAACTTTTTCGTGAACGCGTGGCGCGCTATTTCACTTCGTAAGTCTTTCGATGGCGAGCTTGTATATTTCAAAACATCTTTCTATCTTTTCAAATGTAATGTACTCGTCGGGTTGGTGAATGGTGGAGGGTTCGCCGTCCTCCTCTGGCCCGAATGCCGCGCCGTTTTTAAGCGCTCTGGCGTAAGTGCCGCCGCCGATAGCTATGGGTTTTGCGCGCTTGCCCGTCACCTCGTTATACACGCCGAGCAGGGTGGTAATCAGTTCCCCGTTCTTGTCGTTGAAAAGGGGCGCTTGCTCGTGCAAAACGGAGTATTCGTATCCGCAATTGTCCAAAATCCCTATAATTTGCTCCCTTTTCATCGTCGCGGGATAGCGTATGTCGCAGGTGACGAAAATGCCCCCGCTTGTCTGCTCTATGACGTTGGGGGAGAGGGTGAGGGGGCCCGTCTCGTCCTTTAAACATTTCAATCCGAGCTTGTCCGTAAACAGCGCGTCGGCCTCTTTTTTCAGCCCGAGGGAGATCATCACCGGCTCTATAGCGTTTATTCCCTTTTCGGGCGTGGAGCCGTGCGCGCTCTTTCCCACAAAGTAAATTTTATCTCCGTCGCGCTTTATCCCTTTTGCCGTATCGGCGCACGCGGGGCACACGGCCTCGCAGTAGGCGCACACCATGTTGGCCGCGTCGCCGCCCTTCAGGCCGCTGAATTTGTCGCTCGCGGGCAGTTTGACTTTGATGTGCAAGATGCCCTTTTCTGCGTAGATAACGGGAAAATCCGCGTCGGGCGAGATGCCGACCTCGGGCATTTTCGCCACCTTGTTGTAGTGTTCGATACATCCCCAGCCGCTCTCCTCGTTACAGCCGACGATGAGTTTTATGCGCTTTTTCGGGGTGAAGCCTCTGTCTTTCAGCGCTTTGAGCGCGAACAGCGTAATTATTGCGGGCCCCTTGTCGTCCATTGTCCCGCGGCCCCAGATCCTGCCGTTTTTTTCGTCCACTTCGCCGCCGAATGGGGAATGGGTCCAGCCGCTCCCCGCGGGCACTACGTCGAGGTGGGCAAGCACGGCGAAATCTTCCCCGCTTCCGAATACGACCTCGCCCACGTAGTTATCGTAATTTTTCGTCTCGAAGCCGAGCGAGCCGGCGAGATTTAAAAAGCAGCCGAGCGCTTTTGCCGCGCCCTCGCCGAATGGTTTGCCCTCTTTTGCCTCTGCCTGCGAGGAATCTATCGCCACGATTTGCGAAATATTTTTGACTATTTCGGAAAAATAACTGTCCATAACCTCTCCTTTGGCGCGCATTTTATAAACATTTGGATATTCGCGCAAAAAACATTATACACTTTTGCAAAAGTATGGTAAAATAAATATGGGTCGTTTTGTGAAATTTTTTGAAAGCGGCCGCGGGGCGCACATATGCACGAAGGGCACAGAAGCCGGCTGATAAACAAAATCAAAAATTCCGACGGCCTTTACGAGCACGAGCTGATGGAGTTATTGCTCTTCAGCGCATGCCCGCGCAAGGACGTGAACTACATCGCGCACGGTCTCATAGACAGATTCGGCTCAATCGCCGGCGTTTTCAAAGCGGATATCGAAGAGCTTATGAAAGTGGAAGGAATAGGCCGCAACATGGCGGAATATATCCGTTGCCTCGGCTTATGCTTATTGCGCGTGCGCGGCTCGGAGTGCTTTGCCACCGTCAAGAGCACGTTCGAGTTTAAAAAATTCATCACCTCGCGCTTCATCGGCCTTGAAGAGGAGAAGCTGGAGCTTTACTCCCTCGATAACGACGGGCGCATACGCAGGGTACACCCCCTGAAGTGCGACGTCGGGCAGGACGAAAAGCTTCGCGGCGTTTTAAAGGCCGTGTCGCTGTATAAATCGGGGAGCCTGTATGCGGCGCATTTTCATCCTTCGTCGCCCGCGCTTCCCACGCCCGCAGACGACGATTGGGCGGACGCGATTTCCTGCGCCTGCACTCTCGACGGGATAAAACTCAACGATTACTGCATAGTCGCCCGCGACGGGGATATTTACAGCTATTTCGTGGCGGACAGGCTGGATAAGTGCGGCCGCCGTCCGTCCGGCGATTATGACGGCGATATATAAGGAGGAAAAAGTGAAGGGCTTGGGCGCATTCAAAAGTCAATCGCGCTTCGTCATGATCTCGGTAATACTGATTGCCGTCATGCTTCTCGTGCTCGAGGGTGTGGTAGCCGTGCAGTATTTTATGATGAACTCCCCGCCCGTGTGGGGGATAGTCATGCTGGTATTTTGCGAAGTCGCGCTCGACGTGCTCTTTCTGACCGAGGCCTACGCGGGCACGCTCTCGGGGAGGATTGCGTTTTACTGCGCCGATTTCGTCCTGCTTTTATTTATCAGCGCGCTGTCGGGCAGCCCGTACATCGTCGCGCTGTACTGCGTCATTCTCACCCAATTTTATATAAACGTGGTGGAATTTAAGTACAAATTGACAGTATTTATCGTCAGTTGCGTGCTGTTTTTGGTCACATTCTTCACGGGTCGCGCGCTTAACCACCAGCTCTCGCCCGACTACCGCTCTATCCTGTCCGCGTTTTCGGATTGGTTTTTGAATTTGCTTATACTCTTCGCGCACTTCACCGTCGCCAACTTCCTCATCACCTATTACAGGACGAACTCCAAGCTCACGCAGGCGCTCAAGGAGTCTGACGAGAACAAGAAGATGCTCGAGGAGGCGTACAAACAGCTGTCCGAGACGGCGGTCTACGAAGAGCGCAACAGGATAGCGCGGGATATTCACGACAACGCGGGCCACTCCATGACGGCCGTCATCATGCAGACGGAAGCGGCCAAACTTCTTATCGACACAAACCCGGAAGAGGCGAAGAGCAAGATAATCTCCGCCAACATACAGGCAAAAAACGCCCTCGAACAGATGAGGGAGAGCGTGCACCTTTTGGCCGGGAGAAACGCCTCCTTCACTCTCAAACAGGAGCTTGAGGAGATAATCGCTCAGACGATGGACGGCACGGGCATAAACGTGCGCTACGACATAAACGATATATCCCTGCCCTATTTAAAGAGACGGTTTTTCGCCAACAGCTTGAAAGAGTGCCTCGCGAACGGCATGCGCCACGGCGGGGCGACGGCCTTTTACGTGGAGCTCGCGTGCAGGGAGGAGTACGTCTATCTCACCGTTTCGGACAACGGAAGCGGCCTGCCATCCGATTTCAAGGAGGGCTACGGGCTCAAGGGCATACGCGAAAAGGCGGTGGCTTTCGGCGGCGGGATAATGTACGAGAGCGAGGAAGGCGAAGGCGCGGAAATAAAGATAGGTATTCTTTTAGACGGCGAAAAGGAGGAAAATAAATGATAAAAGTTATGCTTGCCGACGACCAGATAATTCTGGCGGAGGGCCTCAAAAGCGTGTTGGAGACGAGCGGGGAAATAACCGTGTGCGGCGTGGCGGGCGACGGCGCGCAGGCCGTGGAAATGGCGGAGCGGCTCAAACCCGACGTGGTGCTTATGGATATAAGAATGCCCAACATGAACGGTGTTGCGGCGACCAAAAAGATAAAGGAAGCCTGCCCGGAGACAAAGATAATAGTCTTGACGACATTTGACGACAGCGACTATATCCTCTCCGCCATAAACAGCGGGGCGAGCGGCTATCTCTTGAAGGACATCGGCTCCACCGCGCTCATAGACGCGATACGCAACGCCTATGCGGGGGATACGATCCTGCCTTCCAAGATAGCGAGGAAGATAACCGAAGCGGCCGCAATGGTCTCCAACGACAGGGAGATAAAACTCAAGAGGATATACAACCTTTCGGACAGGGAGGCGGGGATAGCCATGATGCTCGCCGAGGGCTTCACCAACAGGCAAATAGCCTCCGCACTCAAACTTTCGGACGGCACGGCGCGCAACTATATAAGCTCCATTTACCTTAAAATGGGCGTGGAAAACCGCACGGCCGCCGTCGCTAAAATAAAAGAGCTCAATTAAAAGATAAAAAACTCGGATAAAGCGTAAAAAAAGCGCGTGCGCCGTTGCATTTTGCAACGGCGCACGCGCTTATGCTACGCCCGCCCGAATCACAGGTCGAAGGCTATCGCGGTCACGTCGTCGTTTAGCTCCCCGCAGAAGCGCTTAAGATTTTCCTCGAGGTTTTTGATAAATTCCTCGCCCGTGCGCGAGAGGGACAGGGTCTTTATCGCGCCGTCAACGCCGAACATTTCCCCGTAGTTATTCTTGCTCTCGGTGACTCCGTCCGTCAAAAGCACGAGGATATCCCCCGGTTTATAGGGTATAGTATCCTCGAAATACCTCGGGTTGTCGAACCAATTGGAAACGGGCGGGGAGTTGAGCATTATCCTCGTTATGCCGCCGTCCGATTTTAAGAGTATGGGCACGTTGTGGCCCGCCATGGAGTACGTTATGCTGTTTTCGTCTATGCGCGCCGCCGCCACGGTGACGTAACTGCGCTCGTCGAGGTTGAGTTCCGAAAATTTTGCGCAGAGAGAGGAGATCGCCTCGGCGGGGGAATATGCCTTTTTGTCGTAAGCGGCTTTTACAAATGCCGTCAGCATGCCCGCGGAAATGCCCTTGCCGGATACGTCGGCAATTACCCCGCACGCAGACGAGCCCACCGTGAACACTTCGGGGAGGTCCCCGCCGATTTCGCGGCAGGGCATGTACATATAGGAATATCTCTTGCCGCCCGCCCATTTGCCCGCGGGGAGGAGGCGTTGCTGGATACTCTTCGCCGTCTGCAATTCGCGCGCTATCTCAAGCTCCAGCGCGTCGTCTATAACGCCCATATACAGCCCGCCGCCGAGGGGCTTTACGGTGAGGGAAAAGGAGACTTCGTGCTCCGTTTCGCCGTCTATCGTCATTATCACCCTGCGGGAGATCTCGCGCTCCGAATAAAAGCAGTCGCCGAACGCGGCGATCAGTGAACAGCCGGGGGCGCATTTGCCCGCGGAACACTTCTTGCAATCGCGCGCACAGCACATAACGCTCCCCAAAGTGCCGCGCTCTTTCCCGCCGGGGAAAAGGGTGCGGAAGGCGGCGTTCGTGAAAACGGCTTTTAAGTTTTTGTCGGCGACCAATACGGCGGAGGGAACCCCGTCTATTATGCGCCTGAAATATTTATCTTCCATTATTCAGCTTGTATTTTTGCCTTTCCGCCTTTATTTGCGCGCGGAAGGAATTTCGTCCGGCAGGAAAAACGCCAGCCCGCCCTCCACAATGCGCGCATTGAGGGGAACGTCTTCGTATATCTCGCCCTCGGCCTGTATGGTTTTGGCCGTGTCGCCGAGGGGAGTAACGCTCACCTGCTTGCACAGAACGTGCGTCACTTCCTTCACCTTGTTTACCTTGCCCGCGTTGAGCTTTGCAAAGGCGATGAGGGTGCGGAAGCGGGTGAGCGAATCGACGGTCAAAAGGTCCATATACCCGTCGCGGATGTCGGCCTCGGGGAATAATTTTATTCCGCCGCCTATCTGTTTGCCGTTGCCGAGGCAACAGATTATGCCCGTGTGCTCCTCGGTTTTCCCGTCGTAAGTTATGCGGTAAGAGCCCGGTTTGTAGTGGAAAAGGCTCTTTATAAATGCGGAAAAGTACTTGTTTTTGCCCTTCTTTTTGCCGCTGTACGCCCTCTTGAGCACGTCCACGTCAATGCCCATTCCGACGGCGTTTATGCTCCTTAAACCGCTTTCCAGCTCTATGTAGTCTATTTGGGAGGGGGTGCGGAAGGCGATGATCTCCGCCGCGGCTTGCACGTTTAAGGGTATGCCCGCGCTCTCCGCGAAGTCGTTGCCGCTCCCGAACGGTATGAGTCCGAGCTCGCAGGAGGAAGGGTCGCATACGCCGTTTAACACCTCGTGCAGAGTGCCGTCTCCGCCGACGGCTATTATCGCGGCTTTACTGTCGCCCTTTGTAAGTTCCTTCGCGATCTCGCCCGCATGGCCGCCGTATTCGGTCAGGTGCACTTCGCACTGTTTGCCCGCCTTGGCGAACACGCGCTTGATTATTTCAAGGCTCTCTTCCAATTCTTTGCCGCCCTTTGAGGCGTTTACTATCAGATGATACATTGCTTTTTCCTTGGTAAAATTGGGCTCCGCCGCAACGGACGGGGACTTATCCGCCCCGAACGACGCTTTTTTGACGCTTTCCGCGCGGATAAACCGCAGGGAATATTATACAATAAAACAAAACCGATTGCAATAGTTTTGCGGATTTGCTATAATTAAAAACGAAGATGAAGCAAAAAATCCCCCCAAAACTCAAAGAGCTCGCCGCAAAGCTCGGCGAACCGCTGTACATAGTCGGCGGGTTTTGCCGCGACGAAATAGCCGGACTATGCGGCGAAAGTTGCGATATTGACATTTGCTCGCCCGCGCCCGCTAAGGCGCTGTGCGCCGCCGCGGAGCAGGTTGGGTTTGAAATAACCGCAACTTACGCCCATACGGGCACGGTGCGCCTCGTCGCGGAGGGCAGGGAGTACGAGTACGCTTCTTTCCGCACGGATAAATACGTGCGGGGGGAACACAGCCCCAGCGAGGTCTTTTTCACCCGCGACATAAACGCCGACGCGCGCCGCCGCGATTTTAAGTGCAACGCCGTGTATTACGACATCGGCGCGGACAGCTTGGCCGATCCCCTCGGCGGCATAGAGGACGCGAAGAGGGGGATACTTTCCACCGTGGCCCCGCCGGACAAGGTGTTCGGCGAGGACGGGCTCAGGCTCATGCGCCTTTGCCGCATCGCCGCGCAGACGGGCTTCTCACCCTCGGACGACTGCCTCGAAGGCGCGAGGGAGAGGGCGGATCTCATTTGCGATATTGCGCCCGAAAGAATTTGGGCGGAGCTCAAGCTCATACTCTGCGCCGACGGAAAATACGGCAAAAAGGGCGGGCATTACCGCGGGTTGAAACTCCTCTCCCAAACGGGAGTTCTCAAATACATCCTGCCGGAGCTCGCCGCGGGCGAAAACATGGCGCAAAGGAGCGATTATCACGACCACGACGTGCTGGAACACTCTTTAAGGTGCGCGCTATACGCGCCGCCCGGGATAAGGCTTGCGGCGCTTTTGCACGACGTGGGCAAGCCGTACTGCATGCGTACAACGGGCCGATATGCCCTGCACGAGGAAGAGGGGGAACGCATTGCGCGGGATATATGCTCCCGCCTGCGCATTTCCTCCAGGGAGAGCGCGAGGGTGTGCGCGCTGGTAAAATGGCACATGTACGATTATTCCCTGCAGGCGCGGGAGAGCAAGGTGAGGAAGTTTATCGTCGCGCACCCCGATATCCTGGACGATCTGCTCCTTTTGAAGCAGGCGGACTATTCGGCCTGCAAGGACAGGACGGACAAGGCCCCTTGCGTGGGAAAGTGGGAGAAAATCAGGGAAAATATGATAAAAGAGGGCGTGCCGATGAGCCTGAAAGAGCTCGCCGTGCGCGGGGACGAGCTGATAGCGGCCGGGCTGAATAAGGCGGACACGTCAAGCGCCCTTAACTTTCTCCTCGGCGAGTGCGCGGCGGACGCGCGCCTGAATAAAAAACAGACGCTTGTAAATCTCGCGCTGTCGCGCTTCGGCGCGCGGTAAAAAGGCGGCGGAGAATATTGATATAAAAAGTTGCTTTTTTGCATTTCATTAGTGTATAATATATATGTTCACAGTAAAGGTGATCTCCGGAGGGATTTAAATGTCCAATAAGAAAGGCGGTTCCAAAGCGCTTACAGCCGTTTTGGCGTTCATTCTCGGTTTTATATTTGCGATTATCGTCCAGATAGGTGCGATAGTCGGCGTTATTATGTTTGTGACGAGTTCCAAGCTCGATGACGTTTTCGATACTTTCGGCTTGCAGAACAAGGACGAGAACGACAATTACATATACGTCAACACCGACGGCGAAAACGGCGGCGCGGAGACTTTGGGCGATTTGCTCGAAATGCTTTCCGGCTATCTCTATTCCGAGGGCGGGAAGATGGATTTCCCCGTCGCTAACAAGACCATAGACGATATAGAAAATCTCCTGCCTATCGTGCGCAACACTATCGCCGAAAAGCTGTATCCCATCGTTAACGGATACATTGACGGCGTGGATTGGGACGAGTTCGAAAGCATCGAGCTTATGAATCTCCCCTCATATCTGCAGGGGCTTTTGATGGAAATACGCCCCGCCCAACTGCTCAGAAAGCTGGATATGGGCAGTCTTGTGGACGGCGAGGACGCGAACGCCATAGTCAAAGCGCTCCTCGCGGGCGCGGAATTCGACTACGCGTACTACGGAACGGCGGCGGACGGCACTGGCGGGTTGAAATTCCCCGTGTACTTCGATACTTACACCTATAAAATAAGAGATCAGTCCGACTATCAGTTAGACGGCTATTACCGCACGTCCGCGGTGAACGGTATAGATGCTTTCCCCGACAAACTCGACGAGGGGCTTTTGTTTGATACCGGCGTAAACGACAGCAACGGGGACAGGATATATAACCTCTACTATGTGCCCGTAGGCGAAAGCGGGCTCGCGGACGCGAAGCTTTCCGGCATCCCCCGTCCCTCCAAAGACGCCTCCCCCGAAGAGATTGCGAAATGGACTATATACGACAACTCCACCGTATTCTACGCGGTGCGGTACGATGCGGAGACGGGCAGATATTTGCTCGACCCCTCGTCCGAATACGAGTATTATCACGATTACGGCATGCACAGCTGTGACAGGACGGGTAATTTCTATTTCGGAAACGACGGCACGGAAATGCAGATATTCCCCGTAACGCTCAACAGTTTCTCCGATCCCCAAGAGGTTTTCAAGCCCCTCTACGGCGTGCGCATAACCGAGCTCATGCAGGGCGAGATAATGGAAGCCATGTTCGGCAGACATTCCGTAGGCGAGCTCCTCGACCAAAAGATAAACATAGACGAATGCGTTGACGGGCTCTCGCTTGCAAGCGTAATAGACATAAATCCCGAAGAGGCAATGATGGCCTACATAGGCTACGGCCTGACCAATATCAAAAAAACAGCCGACCAGACCGATTCCTCCATTTACGAGGCCACCGTTGATATAGACGGCGTACCCACAAGGTGCACCGTGGAAGCCGAGCTAAGGGGCGACGTCGGCAGCGATACGTCGCATTATTGCATAACCCGCGTTTACTATACGGTAGACGACGGCGCGGGCGGGCAAAAGCAGGTGAACGTAGAGGGTACGAAGGTAAAGGACGTATCCGCGCGCGCAATGAATATGGAGATGTCCGCATTGCTCGAGGTCAAAGCTTCGGACGCGATCCTTTGCTATATAGGTTACGGCCTTTACGGCGTTGTGCCCGCGGCGGGCGACGGCTACACGCATACCGGTAAGTTGGACGTAGTAAACGGCGACGCGACAGAAACAAAGACGGCTTACATCAACACGGACGAAAGCGGCAAAATAACCGAAGCGTGGTATGACGACGCGGGGAAGAAAGTGCCCATAGGCGGCACCACCGTGAACAACGTTTCGGGCAGGATAAGTTCCCTCACCGAAAAGCTCACCCTTCCCGACGTGCTGGACATAAAGGGCAACGAGAATATAACCGTATACATAGGCTACGGTGTGACGGGCGCGGTTGCGGCCGAAGGCGAAAACAACTCCACGCCCTACCAATACAAGGGCTACTATCTGCCCGAGGGCAAGGATACCAAGGTCGAAGCGTACATAGCAACCGACGAGAACGGCAAGATAACTTCTGCCTGGTATGACGACGGCGGCAAGAAGGCGATTATCCCCGGCACGCCTATAAGCGGCGTATCCGAAAAAGTGCAGAATATATCCAACGAGCTCGCGCTTGCCGACGTGCTCACGATAAAGGCAAGCGACAACATAGTCGTCTACATAGGCTACGGAATAACGGGCGTTATAAAGGAAGAAAACGCGGATAAAGGCTATGCCTACACGGGCACATACAAGACGGCGGATGGCGAGACCGTAAAGGCGTATATCGCGACCGATTCGGATGAAAAAGTTACCTCGGCGTGGTACATGAATGGCGAGGAAAAGGTTCTCATCCCCGGCACCGTCATAAGCGGCGTATCGGGGAGGATGCAGAATATCTCCAAGGAACTCGCCCTTGCCGACGTGCTGGATATAAAGGCGACGGATAAGATAACCGCATACATAGGCTACGGAATAACGGGTCTGCATGCGGAAAAGGGAGAGGGCTACACCTACGCCGGCAACTATAAAAAGAGCGACGGAAGCGAAACGCAGGCGTACGTCTCCACTAATGAGGACGGAAAGATAATTTCGGCTTGGTATATGAATGGCGGGGAAAAGGTGATTATCTCCGGCACGCCTATAGGCGATATATCCCAAAAGGTGGAAAATATCTCCAACGATCTGACGCTTGCCGACGTAATGACCATATCCGAAAGCGATACGGTGCTCTGGGCGCTGCGCAATTCCAAGATAAGCGAGGTGGGCGCAAACGTCAAAACGCTCAAACTTTCGGACGTGCTCGACAAGGCGACTTTGGACGGCAGTACGATTTTGAAACAGCTTGCCGATACCTCCATAAACGATTTGGCTTCCGCAACCGATAACCTCTCCATTCAGAGCATTTACGCCGACAAGATATATCAAAAAGACGCGATCAACGCAGAAAACGAAGCGGATTATGCCGCGGAGGAATACAAAGAGGGCGTGCTCTATCTCGAAAAGGATGAAAACGGCTCCTACGTGTACGTCAATACGAAGGACTCGGACGCCGCAAACGACGGCCTTTTGACAAGCGAGGAGTTTGCCGCGGGCAAGAGTGCGGGCAAGACGTATTATACCTACGGCGACGCCAAGGGCATGTGGAAGCTCATACTCATGCAAAGGGAGGATAACGGAACAAAGCACGAAAAGCTTTATACCCTCAAAAACTTCCACGAGATGATAACTTCAGCCGCGAGCAACGTATACGGCGCGACGCTGGGGGAGCTTCAGGAAGCGGAGATCATCGAAAGCGGTGTAAACCTCGACAAGACGCTTACATATACGCGCTACGGGGAGATGGAAACGCACAGCGTAGTGCTCAAAGACACCACATTGAAAAGTCTTATCGATATAGTAACGGGCATGGCGTCCTCAAACCAACCCGCACCATAAGGGGGATCGCGCGGGTAAATTCACCTTTAAATTCGTTTGACATTTGCCCGCTTTTAGTGTAGTATAGATAAGCGCGAACGGCGAAAGGGCTTTAAAAAACCTCGCCGCGGCGTAAAAACCTTGCTTGCACGCGTTGCAAGCCGATTAAGTCCGGGAGGTGAAAAAATGAAAACTTACGAAATGCTTTACGTGTTGGATACGGCTGTTTCGGATGAGGACAAAGAGGCCTTTGTCGCGAAGTTCGAAAACATCGTAACCTCAAACGGCGGCACGGTCGTTTCCACCGACAAGTGGGGCGCAAAGAAGTTGTCTTATCCCATTAAGTATAAGACAGACGGCTGGTATGCGCTTATGACCTTTGTTGCCGACGGAGCGGTGGTTAAGGAGCTCGACAGAATTGCCGGGCTTTCGTCCGAAGTTTTAAGGCGCATGATAACAATCAAATAATGGGGAAAAACTAATGAACAAGGTATTTTTGATCGGCAATTTAACACGCGATCCCGAGCTTACGGAAACAAGCGGCGGAATTTCCATATGCCGTTTTTCCATAGCGGTTAACAGAAATTACTCCGGCTCCGACGGCGAGAAAAAGACCGACTTTTTCAATGTGACCGCATGGCGCGGCCTCGGGGAGACTGTTGCCCGCTTTGCGAGAAAGGGCAATAAAGTGGCGGTCAGCGGCTCTATAGAGCTGAGAAATTACGAGGACAGCCAGGGAATTAAGCGCACGGGCGTGGATATAGTCGCGCAGGATGTGGAGTTTTTGACCCCCCGCGGCAGTAATTCCGACAGCGGGTATGAAAGCGATACCGCCCCCTCGAATGCGGGCGGCAAGCATAAGCCTGCGTTGCAGTCGTTTGACGACGACGGCGACATTCCCTTTTAAATAATTACCGCAAAATTTTGACGCGTAAAGATTTATGGGGGCACTAAATTAAGGAGATTGGAAATGGAAGATAAGACAACGGTAAAAAAGAGCTATAAAAAGGCTCCCCGCAGAAAGGTGTGCGTTTTCTGTCAGGAGAAAGTTGAAGTTATAGACTATAAGGATGTAAACCGTCTCAAGAAGTTTATAACCGAAGCGGGCAAGATTCTCCCCAGAAGAATGAGCGGCACTTGCGCAAAGCACCAAAGGGAGCTTGCAACCGCTATCAAGCGGGCGAGGATCGCATCGTTGCTTCCCTTCAAGGGGGAGTGAGGGATATAAAAAAACGCGGCTCTGCCGCGTTTTTTTGTGCATAAGTGCGCGATGAGTAATCATCGCGCACTTATGCACTGCTACCGCTAAACGCATATAAATAAGTTCACAAAAATTTGCGCGTTATTGCGAACGCGCAAATTTTTCGTGATATTGAGGGGCTCTGCCCCTCGTTGCGCCATTTTTAAGGGCGCACGATTATATAATGGCGCAACTTCACCCCGCTGAGGCGCAGGTATGCGCAAATTGAGGCGCGCTAACGCAGGGGAACCCTGCTTGCGCCGTTAATTATTTAGAAAAGGTTTACGCACTCCTCGGTCACGTACGTCTGTGTACGCTCCCGTCGTCGTTTGCGCGCCTTTCACTATGCGCTCGCTCATCTCGCAAAGCCAAACAGTGCACTGTACTGTTTGGGAACTCTTTGCTCGTCCCACTTCGTGGAAGAGGGCAAGTGGGGGGCAACCCAGATGTCATTTCGACCAAGCGAACGAAGTGAGCGAAGTGGAGAAATCCGGTTGAGGTTATCACGTAGGGAATTCCTAAGTTAAAAGAATTTCCGGATTCCTCGGCTTAGCTCGGAATGACGGTAAGTGCAATTTCTTTTTTACATATATCAGGGGGACCCGTTCGACTTCGTTCGGCTTTCAGCCTCACTCCGCTCAGGGTGACGACGTGCTCTTGCACTCTTCCGTGCAAGGCACGGGGGGAGGGTGTCGCGACAGCGACGGGTGGGAGTGCAAGGGGATTAAACGCAATTCCTCTTTACGCCGTGCAGGGCAAAGTAACAAGCCGGTATTATTTCATAATATCCCCAAATTCTGTCACGCGAAGCTGTAAATATATCTCCCGCTCATGAGTTTGCCGAAGATGTATTTGTTGCTCGCGGACTCGCACATGATGTAAATGCGCCCGTTTCTGTACACAATTTCCTCGGTCATAGGCGGCGCGGTCACGTCGCGCGTTTGGCAGGAACCGTCGAGGTAATACAGGTCCAAAGTGTTGTCGCCTATTGTTTTTCTCTCCTTTTGCGCGGCGGATAAATCGTAATATTTAAGGTGCGAGGGCGCGACCCCGTATGATGTGGAAAGCACCATTTCTCCGCCTGCAAAGGTCATGCCCTGTACAAGCCCCGTGGTGGAATATGCCGCAACGGGCGTGTTATTCACGCCGAAAGGGGAATTTTCGTCCAGCTTGTACGCGTAGATCATTGCGGTGTTATTGTCCCCGCAGGGGGTGGTTATGCGCTCGTTTTGGGGCGTTTCGTAGTTGCCCGCGCGGTAAAAGGAGCCTTCGTACAGCATATCGCCCTGTATCACCGCAAAGGCGGGGTCGTGCCCCTTGGGCGAGGTTATGACCCCCATTTCCTTTGCCTGAGAGCCGGATAGGATCTCATCCAAAAGAAATACGTCGCAGCCGTCGTCGCCCGTAATGTAGCAATATTTTCCGCTGTGCGCAATGCCTCCCGTATGCGCCGTGTAATTGCTCCCGTCGCTCTTTTTGAGGTCGGTTTTATACGCCTTGCCGTCCGCGCCGATGACGTAGACCATGGAGGCCTCGCCCTTTTTCGAGGAGTATCCGCACGCCAAAAATACTCCCTTTTCTTCCACGTAATCGAGGCCTTGGCCGACAAATCCGCTGTTTACGCCGGGGGTCGCAAATTCGCGCTCGGCCGAGTTGTAAAAGGGAGCGAACGCCAATTTTTCGCCTATCCGCACGGATATTAAAAAGGCAATGATCCCGAGCACCGTGCACGTGAAAATTTTGAGAAATATCACAAGCCCGCGGCCTTTTTTGTTCTTTTTCTGTGTGTCTTGCGTTGAGTTTTCAGGCATGAGAACACCTCCTTATATAAATAGTACAAAAAAATTGCGCCGCACGCAAATATTTTGGCGGGCAAGTTATAAAATTATGGCCACGCGGTAAAAAAATAAAAGGGACAAAAAGCGAGGCGGGTATTTACACGGGCGGCAAAAAGTGGTATAATCTGGGAAAATAGGGAAATCGAAAAACCTAAAAAATAAAA
>CANREQ010000036.1 GCA_947629695.1 uncultured Clostridia bacterium
ATACAGTGCAACGGCATAGGCCCGGGATATATAGCGACGCCGCAGACGGCGCCTTTGAGGGAGCGCCAGGCAGACGGATCCCGTCATCCTTTCGACAGCTTCATAATCGCCAAGACGCCCGCGGAGCGCTGGGGTGAGACGACGGACTTGATGGGTCCTGCGGTGTTCCTCGCATCCGAAGCGTCCGACTTTGTGAACGGGCATATCCTCTACGTTGACGGCGGCATCCTCGCCTATATCGGCAAACAGCCCTAAAAGGTTGATAAAATAAATTTAAATGCTTATAAAATAAATTAAAAATCCGAAAGCGGGCGGCTTCAAAATGAAGCCGCCCGCAATAAATTTTTATAAAATATGCTGTTGAATTTTAAATTTCCGTAAAATACGCTTACACGTTGTAATTTCTCGGCCCGAAGATGGCCGTGCCGAGGCGGATCATGTTGCTTCCGCAGTCCACGCACAGCCGCCAATCGCCGCTCATGCCCATGGAAAGATAGGCTATGTCGCGATCTTTTTCGCGCAAAACGTCGTAAATGGCGCGCATTTGTCCGGCAAGCTTTCTCAGGAGCGGGAGATCGTCGCTTTCGGGCAACATCGCCATGAGCCCGCGAATTTTCAGCGAGGGCAAAGCCTTGATAACTTCATAAATTGCCGTTGCCTCGTCGGGCGGAAAGCCGCCCTTGCTGGCCTCGTTCCCTATATTTATCTGCATTAAAATTTGTGAAGTCACCCCGGCGCGCGCGCTTTTTTCCGAAAGTTCTACGGCGAGGGGAAGCCTGTCCACCGAGTGGTATAAATCGACTTTGCCAAGCAGATATTTGATTTTGTTGGTCTGCAAGTGGCCTATAAAATGCCGCCTGGGATTGCCCGAAATGAGGCCGTAATTTGCCTTAAATTCCTGCGCGTGATTGTCGCCTATATCGGTTACACCCGCACATATGGCGCGGTTAATGCTTTCCGCCGTCTGCGTTTTTACCGCCGCGACAAGCGTCACGCTTTCCCCGAAAGGATTCTTTTCGGGTATTTGGGAAAGAAGATTTCCGACGTTTTGCTCTATGTCAACGCTCTGCCCTGTCATATTTCCTCCGCGACGAGACGCGCCATTTCGCTTCCGGAAACGCTTACGCATCCGTCCTGCATTATATCTGCGGTGCGATAGCCCTTGTCAAGCACGTTTTGTATTGCACCCTCTATCGCGTCGTATTCTTCCGTTAAAGTGAAGCTGTCGCGTAGCATCATGGCCGCCGCCAAAATCGTGGCTATGGGGTTGGCTATATCCTTGCCCGCGATGTCGGGTGCGGAGCCGTGAATGGGCTCGTACAGTCCGCGCGTGCCGTCGCCGAGGGAAGAGGAGGCGAGCATCCCGATAGAGCCCGTAACCTGCGCCGCCTCGTCGGAGAGTATGTCGCCGAATATATTTGAGGTGACCAAAACGTCGAATTGCGCGGGGTTTTTGACTATCTGCATCGCCGCGTTGTCCACAAGCATGTCCTCAACGGTTATGTCGGGATAATGCTTTGCCGCGTAGCCGTGCACGGTCTTGCGCCACAGCCTGCTGCTTTCCAAAACGTTTGCCTTATCGACGGAAATCAACTTTTTTGTGCGCTTTGAGGCGAGGGCGCACGCGATTTCGGCTATTCTTTCTATCTCGTGCACGGAGTATTTTTCCGTGTCCCACGCGTATTCTTCGCCCTTTTCTTCGCCCTTTCCGCGCTCGCCGAAGTATATCCCGCCCGTCAGCTCCCTGACGATTATTATCTCCACGCCGCCTTTGACGAGCTCGTCTTTCAAAGGAGACGCGCCCGAAAGGCTTTTCCACAGCTTTGCGGGGCGGATATTGGAGTACAGCCCCATCGCCTTTCTGATGCCTAAAAGCCCCTTTTCTGGCCTTATGTCCACGGGCAGGTTGTCCCATTTGTAGCCGCCCACCGCGCCAAGGAGCACGCTGTCGCTTGCAAGGCAGCCCTTTACCGTCTCCTCCGGGAGGGGGACTCCGCACTTATCTATGGCGCACCCGCCTATCGGGTAGTGGGTAAAGACGAAATCGTGGCCGAATTTCTTGCCGACTTTATTTAAAACCTTTATTGCGCCCGCGCAAATTTCGGGGCCTATCCCGTCTCCGTCGAGCACCGCGATGTTGTATTTCATAATCTTTCAGCCTCTATAAAATGAGTGTTAAAATGCCGTTGGTTGGGGCATATCAGGGGGTCTATCGCAATTTTATTTACGATAAACTCTTTAAAAGTCCGCCCTTGTCTATTATGTTTTGTATAAAAGGGGGGAAGGGCTCGGCGGAAAATTTCTCGCCCGTCGTCTCGTTGATTATCTCTCCCTTTGAAAGGTCTGCGCTCACCTCATCGCCCGCCTTTATTCCCTTTACGGCGGCGGGGCACTCCAAAATGGGCAGGCCGATGTTTATCGAATTGCGGTAAAAAATGCGCGCAAACGAGTTGGCTATGACCAGCGAAACGCCGCTCGCCTTTATGGCGAGGGGCGCATGCTCCCGCGAGGAGCCGCACCCGAAGTTATCCCCCGCGACGATTATGTCGCCCGCCCGCACCTGTTTTACGAAATCGGGGTCCAAATCTTCCATGCAGTGGGAGGCAAGCGCCTTTTCACTGCTGTCGTTGAGATAGCGCGCGGGGATTATCACGTCGGTGTCCACGTCGTCGCCGTATCTGAAAACTTTTCCTTTGATGTCCATAATGGCGTAACTCCTTATATCTCATCGGGCGCGCTCAGTTTGCCCGTGACCGCGCTCGCGGCCGCGACATACGGCGAGGCGAGGTATACTTCACTGCTCTTATGCCCCATGCGTCCGACGAAATTGCGGTTGGTGGTGGAGACGGCGCGCTCGCCCTCCGCCAAAATGCCCATGTATCCGCCGAGGCAGGGCCCGCAGGTGGGGGTGGAAATTACCGCGCCCGCGTCGAGGAATATCTCCGCAAGCCCTTCTTTTATGCACTGCCTGTACACCTCTTGCGTGGCGGGTATGATTATAACACGCACGTTTTTGGCGACCTTCCTGCCCTTTAAAATTTCCGCCGCCGCGCGCATGTCCGAAATGCGCCCGTTGGTGCAACTTCCTATTACCACCTGGTCTATTTTGATGTCCCCCCAGCTTCCCGCCTCTCTTGCGTTTTCGGGCAGGTGGGGGAAGGAGACGGTGGGTTTGAGGGAGGACAGGTCTATATTGTATACCTTTTCGTACTCGGCGTCGGGGTCGGGTTCATAGGATACTATCGGGCGGGTAAATCTGCCCTTCATGTACTCCCGCGCATTGCCGTCCACGGGGAAAATGCCGTTCTTTGCACCCGCCTCTATGGCCATGTTGCAAATGGTAAACCTGTCGTCCATGGAAAGCGAGGCCACGCCGCCGCCCGTAAACTCCATGCTCTTGTACAGCGCGCCGTCCACGCCTATGAGCCCGATAATGTGCAGGATCACGTCCTTGCCGCACACGTAGCGCTTAGTTTGCCCGCAGAGATCGAATTTTATGGCGGAGGGGACTTTAAACCAGCATTTGCCGCTCATCATTGCCGCCGCCATGTCGGTGGAGCCCACGCCCGTGGAAAACGCGCCGAGCGCCCCGTAGGTGCAGGTGTGGCTGTCCGCGCCTATGACCAGATCGCCCGCGCCGACAAGCCCCAGCTCCGGCAAAAGGGCATGCTCTATGCCCATGTTGCCCACGTCGAAGAAGTTGGGCAAACTCTGTTCAGCGGCGAAATCGCGGCACATTTTGCACTGTTGCGCGCTCTTTATGTCCTTATTGGGCACAAAGTGATCCATTACAAGCGCGATCTTTTGCCTGTCCGCGACGCATTTCGCGCCCGCCTTTTTGAATTCGTTTATGGCGACGGGGCCCGTTATGTCGTTAGCCAGAATGAGGTCGGGCTCCGCCATGATAAGCTGACCCGCCCTGACGCTATTCAAACCCGCGTGCGCCGCCAAGATCTTCTGTGAAGCAGTCATTCCCATTGTCGTTTTCTCCCAAAAGGCTTTATTTATCCGCCCGCCGCAGACAGTTTATCTTTCCGCGGCCTGTTTTTCCTCCGCCGCGTTTAAAGACGCGTCCGCTATGCCGTCCGCGGCTTGGGCGATTTCTCTTGCCGCCCCGCCGTCTCCGGGAAGGGCGATGTCTTTTTTCGTAAACTCTATCGCGATGTTGCCCCTGGTGGAGTAGGCGTTGAACACGCGCGCCGCGCCCTCGCGGGTGGAGCTTTCCATATTCGCCGTGCCGTCCTTTGCGAGGATGCCGAGGGAGTAGTCGCTTTTATCTCCGTCCAGCCTCGCCACCACGTTCCCGCTTTCCACTTCCAAAGTGCTCTCCTTGCAGGTGAAATCGCTCAGTCCCATATTGCCACGCTTTATGCGGCACTCCGCGCAGGCGGCGAAGGAACCCTCGCAAATCAGATCCCCCTCGCCGAGCTTGGCGATAAGGGCGTTTTTGATAGTCGCGCCGCTTAACCGCACGTTGAGCGCGCTGCCCGTAAGCGAGCACTGCGTAAAACTCGAATCCTTTAAAGATATTGTGCAGCCGTCGCCCGCGAAATTCAATCTGTCGTATATGCCGCTTTCGATGAGTATCTCCCCGCCCCTGCAATCGATGTTTATGGCGGGGAAGGAGTGGTCGGGCACGAGGATCTCCATCTCGCCCACTTTGCGTTTAAGTATCCCCACGCGACCCGCGCAGGAAACTTTTAACATGCCTTCGTCAAAGGATATGTCGGGGTCTACGCTGTCTGAAAATGTAATACGAAGTTCGTTTTCGGCCGTCGGAAGAACCGTGAGATTTATGTCCGACAGCTCGCAGGAGATCGTGAAAAGCTCTCCCGTAGCTTTGAAAATAATGTTGTTTTTCATATGTCTATAATATGCCGCTTTGCGGCCGTCTATTTTTATTTTTTGAAAACCGCGCCCTCTGAAGCCGAACCGACGCTGTCCCTGTATCTCTTCAAATACCCGTCAACGGGCTTTACAAGGGGCGTGTGTTTTGCGTATCTCGCCGCTATCTCTCCGTCGGAAAGGCGGGCGTTGAGGGTGCACGCGGGTATGTTTATGTCTATTATGTCTCCGTCCTTGAGAATGCCGATGAGCCCGCCCACGGCCGCTTCGGGGCAGACGTGGCCTATCGCCGCGCCCCTCGTCGCGCCCGAAAATCTTCCGTCGGTTATCAGCGCGACGGTATCCCCGAGGCCCGCGCCGACTATGGCGGAGGTGGGGGTGAGCATCTCGCGCATGCCGGGGCCGCCCACGGGGCCCTCGTAGCGGATGACGACCACGTCGCCGGGTTTTATCTTGCCGCCCGATATGGCTTTCATCGCGTCCTCTTCGCTGTCAAAGCACCTCGCAGGGCCGCTGTGCACGAGCATTTTTTCGTCCACCGCCGATTTTTTCACTACGCTTCCCTCTTTTGCGAGGTTGCCCTTTAAAATCGTCAGCCCGCCCTGGGCCGAATAGGGGGAGGACACGGGGCGGATGACCTCTTCGTCGAGGTTGCGCGCGTCTTTCACGAGTTCGGAAAGGGTCACGCCGCTGACTGTCAGCGCGCTTCCGTCCAAAAGGTGCGCGTCGAGCAGCTCCTTCATGACTGCGGAGATGCCGCCGGCACGGTGCAATTCCTCTATATAGTGTTCCCCCGCGGGGGCAAGGCGGCAAAGATTGGGCGTTTTCTCGCTTATGCCGTTTAAAATGTCCACCGAAATATCTTCCGCGCCCAAACCCGCCTCGCGCGCTATGGCTATGAGGTGAAGCACGGTGTTGGTGGACGCGCCTATCGCCATATCCACCGTCTCGGCGTTTTTGAATGCCTGTTTTGTCATAATGTCAGAAGGCTTTATGCCCTTTTCCAGCAAATTCATGACCGCCGCGCCCGCATTTTTGGCGAGGGCTAGGCGTTGGCTGTAAACCATGGGCAGGGTGCCGTTTCCGGGCAGAGCCATTCCCAGGGCTTCGCACAGGCAGTTTAAGCTGTTCGCCGTGAACATGCCGCTGCAGGAGCCGCACGTGGGGCAGGCGTTGCACTCGTAATTTTTGAGTTCCCCGCCGTCAATTCTGCCCGCATTGTACGCGCCCACCTGCTCGAACATGCTCGAAAGCGAGGTCTTTTTGCCGTGGACAATCCCGGCGAGCATGGGCCCGCCCGAAACGAATATCGAGGGGATATTCACCCGCGCCGCCGCCATCAGCATGCCGGGGATTATCTTGTCGCAGTTGCCGATAAATACAGCCGCTTGTATGCCGTGCGCGCGCAGTAAAATTTCACAGCTGTCGGCTATTATCTCGCGGGAGGGCAGGGAGTATTTCATCCCAGCGTGCCCCATAGCCAGCCCGTCGCACACGCCTATCGCGGGCATTATCACGGGCTTGCCGCCCTTTGCTATGACCCCTTCGGCCGCCGCCCGCGCAATATCGGCAAGGTGCATGTGGCCGGGGATTATCTCGCTCTGCGCGCAGATTATCCCGACGATCGGCTTATTCATCTCCTCGTCCGTCCAGCCCAGCGCGCGTAAAAGCGAGCGCTGGGAGGACATATCCGTGCTTTCGGAAAAAATATTTTTCATATCATCACCCAAAATTTACAAACTTTTCAGTTTACGTGGTCGCCGTAGCAATCCCTGTCCTTTAAAGTATGCCGCCCGCGCGCGAGCACCGTCACGCCCGTGCGCTGCATTTCCAATATGCCGTAAGGCTCTATGACTTTTATGAAGGCGTCCAGCTTTTCCGGGTCGCCCGTCAGCTCCAAAATCATGGTGTCTATGGATAGATCCACGACTTTCGCCTTGTAAATATCGTTTATCATGGCGATCTGGCTGCGCGTTTCCGCCGCCGCGTTCACCTTGACCATCAAAAGCTCGCGGTAAACGCAGTCAAGCTCGTTCGCGCACCCGATTTTTTTGACGTCCTCGAGCTTGTCCATCTGCCGTATCATCTGATACAGCATGTACTCGTCGCCTATGAGAATTATCGTCATGCGGGAGATTTCGGGGTCCTCGGTGGTGCAAACCGTCAGGCTTTCGATGTTGTAGCCCCTGCGTGCGAACAGGCCCGATATCCTCGTTAAAACGCCGCTCTTGTTGGTTACCAGCGCGCCTATCGTGTATCTCTTTTCAGCGTCCATTTCAATCCTCCATTTTATCCAGACGGCTTTCGTAAGTCGCGCCCGGTTTTATCATGGGCAACACGTTGTCGTCGGAAGGTATTTTGCAATCGACGAGCACGGGGGAGGAGGTCTGCGCGGCATAGGTAAACGCCTCTTTCAGTTTTCCCTCCACGTCGTCCTCAAGGCCGAGGGAAATGCCCTTCGCCCCGAAACTTTCGGCAAATTTCACGTAGTCCGTGCGCTTGTCCAGCGTCGTCTGCGAGAACCTGTGCCCGTAGAAAATTTTCTGCCATTGGCGGACCATACCAAGCACGCCGTTATTCATCAGGAGGATCACGAGGGGAATGCCTTCGGTAACCGCGGTTGACAGCTCGTTCAGATTCATGTTGAAGCACCCGTCGCCCGTCGCCAAAACGCACAACTTCCCCGTGCCGTAAGCCGCGCCTATCGCCGCGCCCATGCCGTAGCCCATTGTGCCAAGCCCCCCGCTCGAGCAAAAGAGGCGGGGTTTTTCTATATCGTACACCTGCGCCGCCCACATCTGGTGCTGGCCGACGTCGGTAATAAGCGGGCTGTCCTGCGGGGCGAACTTTCTCGCCGCCTTGAGTATTTCCCGCGCCCTGCAATTTGCCTCGTTTTTGCGTTCGTCGGCATATATTGCGGGGTCTAACCAATTATTTTCGCGCTTTTTCGTCAGCGGGAGCAAGGCTTTCAACCCCTGCGCGACGTCCGCGAGAACGCTCAGATCTATCTTTACGTTTTTGTTGAACTCCGCATTGTCAATGTCGAATTGCACAACTTTTTTCCCGCTTGCGAACATGTCGCGGTTGAGCGCGACCCTGTCCGAAAAGCGCGTGCCGAGGGCTATTATGCAATCGCTCTTCACCACGGCCTCCGCGGCGGCAACGGTGCCGTGCATGCCCATCATTCCCAGGTTGTTTTTGTGCGTATCTGGCAAAGCGCCTTTGCCCATAAGCGTGTAAGCGGCGGGGCAGTTCAGCTTTTCCACCAGCTCTTTCACATATTCCGAAGCGTTTGCCGCTATCACGCCGCCGCCTATCATGACGAGGGGTTTCTGCGCCCCGTTTATGATCTCCGCCGCGCGCTTCACCGCGTCCTCGTCCGCCCCGTAAATTTTAACTTCGGCGGGCTTGGCGGGCGTATAATCGCACTCCGCCGTCTGCACGTTTTTCAAAATATCTATCAGCACCGGCCCCTTTCTTCCGGACGAGGCAATGCGGAACGCCTCGCGGATGGTAGGGGCAAGCTCTTTGACGTCTTTCACGATAAAATTATGCTTGGTTATGGGCATGGTTATGCCGGCAATATCCACTTCCTGGAAGGAATCCCTCCCCAGCATGTTCAGTCCGACGTTGCCCGTAACGGCGACTATGGGCACGCTGTCCATATACGCCGTCGCAATGCCCGTCACGAGGTTAGTCGCCCCCGGCCCGGAAGTCGCAAAGCACACGCCCACTTTGCCCGTTGTGCGCGCGTAACCGTCCGCCGCATGCGCCGCGCCTTGCTCGTGAGCGGTCAGTATATGCTTTATCTTGCCGTTGCGGTACAGCGCGTCGTAAATATCCAGCACCGCGCCGCCAGGATAGCCGAAAATGGTATCCACGCCGAGGCCGGCGAGGCAGTTTATCAAAATATCCGCGCCTTTCATCTTCATAAAACTCTCCCACGTAAAACGCGCACCCGAAAAATGCGCCTCTTTATTTTTCTGATTTTACACTAAAAGCGCGTCGGTTGTCAACTTTAAAAGCATATAAAGGTTAAAATATGAATAAATCCGGCTGAAAAGCGCATAAATACACAAAAATTGTGAATATTTTTCAGTAAAAAGTTTTTTGAAATTTTTTTCACAAACAGATTTTGTCCTTGACAATCGCGTGTGACACTATTATAATATTTATACGTATAAATATAGACAGAAGGAGGGGGAGTATGAAAAAGGCCGTGCGTGCGTCCAAGAGACTTGTAATGGCGATAATCGGCTTTGTGCTTTCCCTTGCGCTGTGCCTCGGGATGTGCCTTGCGTGGTTCGCGATCAGCGAGGAAGTAGATTCCAAAGGCGCGGCCATCCGCATGGACGACGAGGATTTCGTGTGCGAAGTCAACGCCTATTATCTTGATAATACCGACGCCGAGAATGTATATGTAAAGGGAAAGGGCAACGTTACCGTCGGTGCGGAAGTGCTTGAAGTAGACGACGGCAACGACGGCGAACTTTCTTCCGATAAGGACAAAATGCGCCCCTACGGCTCGGTGGAAAATTTCGCGACCGCCGTGCTCTACGAAGTTAAATATACGATAAAGAGGGAAAGCGGCACGTACCGCATAGCCGCCACGTGCGACAGCGATACAATTTCCGTAACGCGCAAGCCTGACGCGGTGGACGTGTTCGACAGTGATTTGTCAAACGTCGTCGGATATTATCAGGCGGGCGCGAATTCCAATGCGGAAAACAGATTTAAGCGTTCCGATGACCATTCCGCCATAATGTTCTACAAGGTGGATAACACCAAGGAGCAAAAGCTCGAGCTCGAGGGCGGTATAGGATATAACGGCGGGAAAGAGGTAGTCGCGTATTTCATAATGGACTATATGGATTTCCCTTTCGTAAAGCTTTCCAACGAGATGGTACAACACGAAGGCACGCTTAACTCCCGCCTCGATTTCGCGGGCGATTTGCATATAGTTTTCGAGCGGGACGACGGGGAATGTACCACGTTCGGGCATACGCATGATTATAAATATGCTTCCGTCGGCGCGTTGCAACACAGAAAATATTGCGAGTGCGGCTTGTATGAAACTTATGAAAATCACACCTTCGCCGCCGGCTCGGGCGAGTGTACATATTGCCATTACAAGAGCGAACACGTGCATAAATTCGAGAATAATAATTATGTAGACAACGGCAACGGCACGCACTCTCTGCAATGCGACTTGTGCGACTTCAAGCAGGATACCCAAACGGCGCACAGCTATGAATATGAATCAATCGCCGACAATCTGGAACAACATATAAAGAAGTGCTCGGTCTGCAATTATTCCGAAAACGAGGCGCATAGCCTCACCTATACCGATACAAACGACGGCACGCATCATACCGTCGGTTGCGAAAATTGCGATTTAAGCGCGAGTGAAGAGCACTCGCCGAGCAACGATTCCTGCGATAAATGCGGCCGCGGGCAGAAAATTGTTATATTGTTCCAAGACGGTGTAAACTATCTGAATGGCTCGACTCTTGAATCTTCAATACCTGCTAATTTAGGTATAACAATAGATTTGGGAAGTAAGCACAGCACTAAACAAGAGAGTTACTCATATAACGGCACAACTTATAAAAACGGGGTAAAAATAGAAAGTGCAACGCAAATTACCATTACTTCAAGTACAAACAAAAAACTTACCCTGTGTTATTATGATTATTCAAATAGATCTGAAGCACCGGGCATAAAAGTAGATGGTGCTGTCCAAACAGGCGGTAATGGTAAATCTGATAATGGCGGTACGTATTATTTGGTAACTATAGATTTAACGGCAAATAAAGCTATAACGTTGGGGAGAACTGATTATGAAGTTACGCTTTGCTATTTGATATTTGAAAGCGCATAATCGCGGCGGCACAACCCCTTAATGTCATTCCGAGCGATTAAGAACGCATAAGCGTTCGATTGAGCCGAGGAATCCCCCGCGTGGTGGTAGAGAGCAACGTTGAAACGGCAATGCCGCAAATGACATGGGGACCCATTCGACTACGCGCTAACGCGCTTCGCTCAGGGTGACGGCTGAGGGCAGGGTGACGGTGTAAAGCAAGCCCGTTAAGGTGCCGTCATTCCGACCGATTGAGAGCGCAACGCGCTCGATTGAGTGGAGGAATCCCCCGTGTGGTCTTGGGGACTAACGTTGAAACGGCAATGCCGCATAGGACAGGGGGACCCGTTCGACTACGCGCTACGCGCTCCGCTCAGGGTGACGGCTGAGGGCAGGGTGACGGCGTAAAGCGCACCCGTTAAGGCACCGTCATTCCGAGCGATTAAGAACGCGTTAGCGTTCGATTGAGCCGAGGAATCCCCCACGTGGTGGTAGGGAGCAACGTTGAAACGGCAAAATGGAAAATTATTTCATATATATTTTGACAAATGATTACAATGAAATTTTGTATATCGGTGTTACAAATGATTTATTAAGGCGCGTAAGTGAACATAAAACAGGGCAAATAGACGGTTTTACAAAAAAGTACGGCGTAAAAAAATTGGTTTATTACGAAACATACAACAGTATAAAAACGGCTATTGCACGGGAAAAGCAGTTGAAAAGGTGGCGCAGGGAAAAGAAAAATGCACTTATAGAGAGCTTCAATCCCAATTGGGAAGAAATTGAAGTGGTTTGACCGCAAATGACAGGGGGACCCATTCGACTACGTTCGCTGTCGCTCACTTCGCTCAGGGTGACGGCGTGTGCGAGCAATTAAAAAGTGCCGTCATTCCGAGCGATTAAGAACGCATAAGCGTTCGATTGAGCCGAGGAATCCCCCGAGTGGTCTTGGGGAGCAACGTTGAAACGGCAACGCCGCATAGGACAGGGGGACCCATTCGACTGCGCGCTAACGCGCTCCGCTCAGGGTGACGGCGTGTGGTCTTGGGGAGCAACGTTGAAACGGCAATGCCGCAAATGACAGGGGGACCCGTTCGACTACGCGCTACGCGCTTCGCTCAGGGTGACGTCCGAGGGCAGGGTGACGGTAAAAACCGACAAGTTGGGCTTCTTCCCTCACACCAAACACAAAAAAGGCGAAAAGTATGAAAGCCAAATATATTAAAATCGTAAATTTAATAGTTGCGCTTTTGGTTGCTCTGTTCTGCGTAGGGCAAGTTTTCGCATGGCTCGCAGATAGACGCTACGAGGACGATAAAAACTTCGGCGGCTCTTCCGCTTCCCCTTACTTTGCCTACGGCGACGGCACCGCTACCAAAAAAGACGTCAACGGCGACACCTGGACCCCGGCCTCCGGCGTGGATTGGGATAAAAAGACGGGTCCTTACGGCTTGGAATCCTACAACCACCTTTATAACCTCGCGTGGCTTCAAAATAACGGCAGATTTTTCGATTCTTCAACCCAACAGGAAACGCAGTATTACTTCGAGCTTGCGGACAACATATCCATAGGTGATTATTGGCTACCCCCGATAGGCAACGACGACCACCCCTTTATCGGCATATTCGACGGCAACGGGCACACTATTTCCGGTTTAAAAATCACCACCGATAAGGAAAAGTTGGAGCAATCCGCAATGCCCACAACCGAGGGTTATGTATTTTCAAATGCGGTTGGATTTTTCGGCAACACGGGCGCAACTTCCAAGATAAAGAATTTCATTCTCGATAAACCCTATGTGGAAGTCGCCGCAGATGCGGCATATGCTACCGGTAATACCGCAAAGACGGGCACGGTAGTTGGGCTTGCCATAGGTCACGTCGGCGGACTTGCACAGTCCATAGGCGTTTTGGCGGACGGAAAGGCTCCGGCAAGTTCCGCAAGTAAGCCTAAAGATATCGTGGGCACCGTAACCTATATGGATGTGAACAGAAATAATTATACCACTTTCAACAGCATTTTGGGCGAACTTGCCAAGGGGACGGATTCCTCCGTCACGGGCGGCGGCCACGGCGAAGGATCCAGCGGCGGAAGCGGCTCCAACTTTGGCTCGAGCTTTGATGTTGACGGATTGGTAGAGAGGCTATATAAAATTTATAAAGGTAAATATGGTCAAGAATATAAAACTAAAGGCGAAATGTTAAATAATGCTTTGCCTAAAATTAGTACATCAAACACATATCCTGTACCGGACAAGGGTGAAAAAGTTCCGTTCTCCGTAACAAGCGAATCCGATTATAGTTATACATTGGACGCTAAGGAAGTGGTGGCGGATAATAATGTCGGTTATGTATTGGGCAATGAAAATAAAACCGATTTGCTGGATATAAAATTTGGTAAGCCTCTTGGCAATTTAGATGAAGAAAAGGGTATTTACGTGAATCCGGGCGGTGATAATGCTATTTGGTCTAATGGTGAGACTTTGAGCAGAAAAAATGTTCCCAAATGGTTTTATTGGTGGGGTACAAAAGTTTATAAGAGTGGCACATCCGGAGAGTTTGAATGGAATTTTGATCAGCAAGGAGCAAATTCAAATTCTTATTGTACTAACCAAGGATTCTATCCGTTTACAAAAGCGGAAGAAGCCGCGTTGCCTGAGGGCATTAGAAATATTATTAGCGGCGATACTTATAATGAATATGCAATAAGAATGAATGTTGGCAATGTATATTCTGCTGTAAATTATGCGCCGAATAATGATACGAAAGATTATTGGTCAGACCACGGTGAAATAAGTTGGATGGGTACAACATATGGAACGGATGACCCGGTAGGTTTACCTAATAACGGTATATGGTTCAAACCCGCTACAACGGGGAAAATAAGATTTGTCATGTATACAGAAGATATGGCACACGATTTTGGTCTGATGAAATTTAAAAGGAAAAATGCTACAAAAGATAATCCTTTTAAATTAGACGAAGGTAGTGATATTGTATTTTTAGATAAAGATAACAATGAAAAATCATCACCTCCTTTTACGGTAATTTTTGCACGATTGCCTGCGTATGTTCTGTGCTATTACGAATATGAAGTCACGCAAGAAGATTTGGATCTCGGTGTAGAGTTTGTGGTTCAACGTGGTAGTAGTGCGACTAGTGATAGTACAGGTATGGCCCATTTCATATATATGGACTTAGGCGCAAGTGCGGAAGTAGATAATGATAACGGCGAGGTTGTGGAAGATAAAATTTCGGCAATAGACTTTATTTATCAAGACGTTAAAATTGCCCAGAGCGCGGGCACAGGCTATAATATGGGTGATTTCATTGTAGGCGGCGCGCTGTATATTAAATCGCATACCAGCATTTACTTTGAAGAAATCGCAAACGTGCTTGAGATAGCGTTTATAAGGTTGGCAAATGAAGGCGGTAAAAATATGAGCATTTCTACAAAGTCTGCCGAAGTACACGCCACCTATCCCGAATACGTTACGGGTTTGGTCGAATAAATCTGCGGAAAGAATAAATCTGCGGAAAGCATAAAAATTTATCGTATTTTAAAGGCTCCCTTTCCCGGGGAGCCTTTTTTTGGGGGAGGGTGGCTCCCCCTGGCTCCCTCTAATAATAGGGGGAGCTGTCGCCGCAGGCGACTGAGGGGATTAAAATGTAATCCGATATTTAATGTGTTGTCATTCCGAGCGATTGAGAGCGCAACGCGCTCGATTGAGTGGAGGAATCCCCCACGTGGTCTTGGGGAGTA
>CANREQ010000037.1 GCA_947629695.1 uncultured Clostridia bacterium
CCGATATTTAAAGTGTTGTCATTCCGACCGATTGAGAGTGCAAAGCACTCGATTGAGTGGAGGAATCCCCCTTGTGGTGGTAGGGAATAACGTTGAAACGGCATTATCACTTATGACAGGGGACCCATTCGGCGCGCTTCGCTTGCTCAGGGTGACGGCACGCCTTGGCGCCCTTTAGTGCCAACGGCACCAAGGGGAGCTGTCTGCGTAGC
Organism: uncultured Clostridia bacterium; assembly: GCA_947629695.1. GTDB lineage: Bacteria > Bacillota > Clostridia > Christensenellales > Borkfalkiaceae > Coproplasma. The sequence continues at coordinate 213 of CANREQ010000037.1, forward strand.
AGACTGAGGGGATTAAATACGCACCCCGATATTTAATGCGCCGTCATTCCGACCGATTGAGAGTGCGAAGCACTCGATTGAGTGGAGGAATCCCCCGTGTGGTGGTAGGGAATAACGTTGAAATGGCTTTTCCACTCAGGACAGGGGGACCCGTTCGACTTCGTTCGCTGTCGCTCACTCCGCTCAGGGTGACAACGGGGGCAGGGTGACGGCACCCCTTGGCTCCCTTTGCTCGCAAGGGGAGCTGTCTGCATAGCAGACTGAGGGGATTAAATGTAATTCCCTTACATTTGCCGAGACGCTGTCGCCGAACGGCGACCGAGGGGATTATGTTCTCTCACCGTATCGCCCGTGAGCACCCCTAACTCCTATTCTCTAACTCCTTTACCCTATTTATTAAATATTGCGCGCGGGCGGGGGTAATTTCACTGCTCCAGCCGACGGGCTCGACTCGCTTTCCCCCAAGTCCGCCATAAGAAAACCTCGCCGTCCTGTCGCGGTATGTGTCGTTCCACTTGTCAAACAGCCCGCTTTTTATGTGCTCGTCCAGGGTGCAGTTTAAAAATTCGCACTTGCCGAAGTCCCTCCACGGCCTCGCAAGGTACACGCTGTCCTTTCCCGCGCCGCCGCAACAAAACGCGCAGTCGTAAAACACATAGCCCGTCCGTTGCGCGAGGGAACGGGAGGGCGCCGCCACGTATCCCGTTCCGCGCGCGTCGGCAAGGGAGATGAGCTCGCACCCGATAAAATATGCTTCCGCCCCGCCGAAAATGAAATCCACCGTGCCGTATATGCGGCAATTTTTGTAGACCTGCAAGGAGCCGCCCTCCATGTAAAGCTGTCTGCGGGGGATAAATCCGTCGTAATACGTCTCGTCGTCGGTGAGCCCGGAGTAGCGCACGACCAGATCGTCGGGGAAGGGGGCGGTGAAAAGCGTGTCCTGCGTGGAGCGCAGATCTACGTTTTCCGCGCGGAAGGAGGGGGCGTTCACGGACAGCGCGACGCACTGTCCCACCTTTTCGGGTTGGGTGTTGGCGTTTTCTATGGTGAGACCGCATATTTCCGCGCCTTCTCCCGTCACGCAAACGGTATAAGTGCGGAAAGTATTGTACTCTCTGCCGTCTTTATGCGCTTTTTTTGCGTAATCGCGCATGGAAATGACAGTTGTTTCACGTCCTTCGCCCACCAGTTTAATGCCGGGCTTGTTCACCTCGATTTTTTGCTCATATACGCCGCTTTTCAAATATATGGTGGTGTTTTCCCCGCAGTTATCCAATATATATTGCAAGTCGTCCGCGGGCGACGCAAAAATTTTTTGCATAGTGAAATCCTCCTTTGCCTGTGCCCGATTATATCACAAATTTTTTTGTGAAACAATTAAAAAAAGTATTGATTTTTAAATATGCCCGTGTTATAATGATTAAGCTAAGTGTGATAATATAACATTTTTGCGCCCGTAAACTTGTTAAAAAAATACGTAATATGCGAAAGAACGGTTCAAGACTAATATCGATCGGGCAGTACAGGGGCACGGATCTATTTGTATTTGCGCTGATACTCGCCGTCGCGGAGATACTCGCGATGCTGGCGGTGCAGTGGTTCCCTTCGGCGGCGCTGTACACATTCTCGTTCATGATACCCATAACGTTGACGGTGATGATGCGCTGGGGTTGGCCCGCGGTATTTTACGCGATGGGAAGCGGCGTCGTGTATTGCCTGTTAAATCTTTCGTCCGCGACGGGCATAAACTTCGCCTGTTATATAATAGGAAACGCGTTTATAGCCCTCATGCTTTTGCCGACGTACCTCATAGGCAAGGACAGGATAAGGTCGCGGTGGTGGGCAAGCGCCCTGTACGCTTTGGGCGGCTGGGTGTGCGTATATCTCGGCAGGTCGCTCGTGTGGGTGGTAGGCTACGCCATCTCCCCCGTGGCGGGCGCGCAGATATGGTCCGGCTTTGCGGCGTTCGCTTTGGGCGACTTCCTCTCGGCGATAATGGCGGTGCTGGTGATATGTATTCTCCGCCGTCTGGACGGAATGTTCGAGGATCAGATAAGCTATTTGAAGCGCGTGGAAAAGCAGCGGAAGGACAAGATCCGCATAGACCAATTCGGCGAGAATTTGGGCGAAATCGACGAAGAAACCTTCGATATATTAAATAAAGACAGCGATTTGTTCTGAAATGCCCGTATAATACGTGGCGTTTGGGGACGGGAATGTGCAAAAGCGTGAAATAGACCGCGCAAATGCGCACACAAAAGCGGTAAATGCGGCAACGGTCGGGAAAGATCGCGCGCCGGGTTACAATAATTACTTATACAAATAAGTGATATGGAGGGAAATGTTTCAATGTCAAACCTGTTAAAGTATGACGATTTCCTTGACTATGACGAAGCTACGGGCACATATTCGATGCCTCAGGAGCAGAGGGTCAGGGATGAAGCGGAACGGAACAGATGGAAGGAGATAGGCTTGTCCGTATTGAGGGACTGGCGCCTTTATCTTATGCTCGTTCCCATGGTGCTTGTATACGTCTTATGGCGTTACATGCCCATGACCGAATTGCTCGCGGCGTTCAAGGATCCCAACTCTGCCGCGGCCGTAGAGGATCAGACATGGGTCGGCCTTACCAACTTCGTGTCGTTGTTCTTCGGCAAGACGGCGGCGGATTTCTGGGGCGCGTTCAGGAACACGTTCATCATAGCGTTCTACGGCTTGCTGTTCGGCTTCCCCTTCCCTATAATTCTCGCCCTCTTCTTCAATGAGATCAGGTCCAACGTAACGAGAAGTATCGCGCAGGTCTGCGTATATCTTCCCAAGTTTATGTCAACGGTTATTATAACGACGCTCGCCATCGTCCTCTTCAGAGGCAGCGGTATGGGCGTTATATCCAAGGCATTGGTAGCCATGTTCGGCACGGACAGCGCGATAGGCAGTGCGGCCAATTCCCCTTACGGCATGATATTCACGGAGAGATATTTCCGCGGCATTTATCAGATAACCGGCATTTGGGAGCATGGCGGATACGACTCCATAGTATTCTTCGCGGCGGTAATAGCCGTATCTCCCACCTCGTATGAGGCGGCGCAGATAGACGGCGCGGGCAAGATGCAACAGATGCGCTACGTCGTAATCCCCAGCATACTTTCCACCGTCGTAATAATGCTTATAATGAAAGTCGGCACCCTGCTCTCCGTAGGATACGAGAAAGTTTACCTGATGATGAACACTTATAACGAGCCTGCGGCGCAGATAGTCGCAACGCTTTCCAATAAGTGGTCCACGCCGGAAGGAAGCTCGGGCGGCGGCAACCAGACGCTCGGTATAGCGGCTGAAATGGTAAACAACCTCATCGGCATGATTTTGGTTATAGGCGCGAACACCGTTGCCCGCAAGGCGACAGACGTATCGCTGTACTGATAAAGGGGGACAACGCTTTATGAAAAGGAAAATGGAAACGTCGGAGCTGATATTCAAAATTGTCGCTTACGTGTTCATAATAGTATTTGCTCTGATGTGTGTTTACCCCTTTATATATGCGCTCAGCTGTTCGTTCAGCTCCGCGGCGAATGTACAAGAAGGCAAGGTAGTGCTTTGGCCCTTGGCGCCTCACGGATTGGCATATAAATACGTGCTGACGGACAACAGATTCTGGGTAAGCTATGCAAACACCCTGTTTATGGCGGCCGTAGGTACGATATGGTGTATGATCTATACGTTGATGGGCGCGTATGCGCTTTCCAAGAAGAGATTGCTCGGCAGACACGGCTGGAACTTCTTCCTCGTATTCACGATGTGGTTCTCCGCAGGTATAGTACCCCAATACCTCAACTATTCGACAACGGGTGAAATCCTTGCGAAGCTCGGCGGCGGCGAATATGCGGATATGGACCAGAAGTGGCTTATAATCCTTGCGATGGGCATGAACGCGACAAACGTCATCCTCTTGAGAAACTCCTTCGAAGGCGTTCCCGCCGAGATCGAAGAAGCGGCGAGGATAGACGGCGCGACCGAAATGCAGATACTTACCAAAGTATACATTCCCATGAGCAAGGCGACGATCGCGACGGTTGCATTGTTCTTCGGTATATCCCGTTGGAACGGCTATTTCTGGGCGATGCGTATGATGCCCAACCAGAAGTACAGCTGGCCCGTACAGGTTTATATAAGAAACTTCATCGATCTGTATTCCGGCTTGGTAAACGCACCCGATGAGTACAGTATCTGGGGCGAGGGTATACAGGTAGAAAGAGGATTCGATACGAGCGTTTTGGGCGTTCTCTCCGTCGTATATGCGATGGTCATCTGCGCGGTTATCCCCATCCTCTGCATTTATCCCTTCATACAGAAGTACTTCGCGAAGGGCGTAAACATGGGCGGCGTAAAAGAGTAATCGCCCTGCAAAACAAGGTCACAACTTTTCCTTATAAATTGAGGAGAGTTTAAAACAAATAATAATTAAAAGGAGAAAATAAATGAACAAGACTAAGAAAATTGCCATTGCGGCGGCATCGCTCGTTATGGCAGGAACGATGGCTCTTGGCATTGTAGGTTGCGGCGGCGGCGGTGGCGGCAGCAAAACCTCCGATGGCAAACCCAAGGTAGATGAAAACAATCACCTCACCTATTCCGACAACCTCGAGCTGAAGCTTAACATCGGTAACCAGAACAAAGATGCGCAGCAAGGTATTTCATATACTACGAAGGACCTTTCCGCAAACACCGTTCTTCCCGACGGCGTGACGTATGGCGCAGGCTCTTTGAAACCCGCTTGGGCAGGTATGGCAAGCCAGCTTAAATTAAAGCTCACCGACGCTTTCCAGAACCTCGGCTCCGACGCTCAGATCAAGACGCCCGTGGACAACAAGGAAACCGCAAAGTACGACCTTATAAGCGGCTCGCTTTCCAGCATAACCGTTTATGCGGACTACTTCGTAGATATGGCTCCTTTGCTTGACTACATGCCCAACTACAAGGCGTTCCTCGACGCTAACCCCGTAACCAAGTATTCGCTCACCGGTAGCACGACGGGCGGCTTGTATGCGGCTCCTTACTTCGACGGTAACGACGATATCGAAAAGTACGTGCTTGCCGACTACAACCTCATAGCCAAAGTGCTCGGCGACAGCTACACCGGCACCAAGACCTATGCGGAGCAGTTGGCCGCTAAGAAGACCGCATACCCCGCTGACAGCGAAGCGGGCAAGGCTCTCGGTACGGAAAATACCAAGGCTTATGCAACCTCTTATATGGGCACGACGAGCAGCTACACCGTAAAGACCAAGGCGTTGACGGGCGACAGCGTCGTAGACGCAAAGGTTGATTACGATGCGGCCAAGACCGCGGCTACTACCGCAGGCGAAGGACTTTACAACGCTATATACGCTGCGGCGGGCAACAAGGCTTATGACGGCAACAGCGGCAACATAGTTGATTTGCAGAACTTCGCTATCAATCAAAGCAATGGCGCGGTTACCGGTACTCAGCTTGCAAACATACTCAAGGAGTATATTAAAGTTGCTTACACCGTAGGCGGCACGAAGTACACCAATGTTACGGACGTATTCCTTTCCGCTTCCGCGGCTTGGGACGTTGACTTGTTTGTAGCCCTTTCCCGCGCGGCGATCTGCGACGGCAACGGCAATCAGTACGGCGTAGCCGCACGTCAGACGACCACCCAGAGACGTACCGACTTGGCGGCGTTCGCCGGCGAGCTCTACGGTATCCGCGGTATGGAGTCCAGATACGAGTATGCTTACTTCGATAAGGACGGCCAGCTTCAGGACGCGCGTGCAAACGGCAAGACCTATGACTTGCTCAACAACATGAGCAACCTCAGCAAAGAGGGTATCGTATATGTAGGCGGTCTTGATAAAGACAACAAAGCTACGACGATAAAGAAGGGCAAGGCTTCCGAGACGGGCGACAGAACGATGATGCTTCACGACTACGCTCAGACCCAGACGACCGACGGCCTCGGCAAGGAAGGCAAAGCGACTCCCGCTACGACGGAATACAACTTCGCTCCCATCCTTACCCCCGTTTCCAAGTGGGATGACGGCTCCGGCGAGACGAAGATGAGATTCACCGAAAGCTGGCGTTCCGTTAAGAACACCGGATTCGCGATCCCCAAGGCGGCTGTTGAAGGCAATCCCGAAAAGCTCTCCGCAGTGCTTGCGCTTATAGACTACATGTTCTCCAACGACGGACAGTTGCTCCTCACGTTCGGTACGCAGTCCACGAACGGCAACACCAATCCCAACGGCTGGTGGTATGCAACCGAATCCACAAAGACGCTTGCAAGCGTTGCGGATAAGGTAGCGGACGCTTACGGCAACATCCCCGCACAGTATAAGGTTAAGGACGCTGAGAAGGCCAACGTATTCGTATACAACGGAAAGGTTTACGAAGGCATGAAGTACAGCGACAGGAATATACCTAAGGTTACCGATATTAACAACAAGTTCTATCTCGGCGAAGAAGTAACCGTCGGCACGACCAAGATTAAGCAAGGTACCGGCAACATACTAATCAAGAAGATAGGCGACTACACCAACTATGCACGTTACTTCATCGGATCGACTCTTCCCGTAGGTAATAAGGACCAGGGTTATGAATATCAGTCCACCGCTCAGTGCGCTATCACCGGCGCGGCTATGGTAAGCACCGCTCTCCAGAACGGCACCGTAAAGCACGTTAAGCTCACTCTTGCAGATGGCGAGAATCCTTGGTACCTCATCGTTCCCACCGCGCTTCCTCTGATAAAGGGCGATAGGGATACGTTGACCGGCGGCGCTCAGACCAAGTTCGGCGAGTACTTCTACAACAGCTCCAGCACGGGCCAGATCTTCAACGTTGCGCTTGATATGTGCTACTATGGCCTCGGCTCTGCAGTTGCTCCTTGCGGCAAGTCCGGTTCCGCTCTCGGCGCAACCTATGCCGATATCAAGACCGGCGCCGATCTCGCAGCTAAGATCAATGCCGAAGGTCTCACCGACAGGCTTGCGATCATGCGCAGAGGCTGGAAGAACCTCAACACGATTTACAATCTCGGCTACGTAGACTGATTGTAAACCTGCCATAAAAATTATGGCTTGCTGACAAAACTCAAAGTTATCCGCCCGTCTCAAGGGCGGGCGGATAACAAATTTTTGTGGGGAAAAGTATGAATAAACAAATCAAATTCCAAAAAATACTTGCGCTCGTTTCGCTTATCATTAGCGCGCTTGTATTTGTATTTGCGATAATATTTTTCAGCGGCAACCTCTCCAAGAGCTCGGATAACGGCGCGGGCGGTATCCTGGCCTATCACAGCTCCGCAGGCTGGGGCTATGAAGGCGCGGATTCGTTCATAGACGCCGGCCAGGCCTTTGTCGGTGTGCTTGTCGTATTCGCAATTATCGACATTTTGGCCGTTGCCACGCTGTATATCACGGCTTGCAACAAGCGCCGCAACTATTACATAACCAATTATGTATCGATAGGTTTGAACATTGCCCTGAGCGCTTTCATCGGCTTGTTCATTCTCATAGAAATGTTCGTCCTTATGGGGTTGTTCTACGGCTCCGTCGATTGGGCAGGCATTGCGGAAACAAAGGAAATGATCACACAGCTTCCCACCGTTTCCAAGTCGCCCGTCATGTTCATAATCGGCATCGTTATGGGCCTTATCGTGCTCGCCAACGCCGCCGCGTGGACGCTTAACTTAATTTGGAAAATAAAGCTTATGAAGGGAGAGAAAGAGCTCCTTGAAAAAGGCTTGGTAGAGGAGGTAGCGTGATGACTAACGAAACCAAAAAGATCTTAAACAACGATATCTCCAGATATAGAAAGAATAAATTGGGCGCAAACCTCGCGCTTTTGGGCCTCGTGTTCAACTGCCTGTACTTCATGCTGTTGTTCGGGATCAAAAATTCATCTTCGAGGTTTGCCTCCATGCACATAGGGTTTGCGGTTATCCTGACGCTTATAAGCCTTCTTACCGCATTCCTTTCGTCCGAGGGCGTCAAGGGATATAACAAGACCTACTGCATCGTGCTGATAGTGCTTGCCGTGTTCCAGATCATAAGGATCTTCGGATTCCCTCTCTATGGGCTTCAGAACGACCTGCTTAACGTCAACTACTTCGGGCTCGAACCCGATACGCCCGGCGTGAGCACGATTGAGTTTGTCATCATGCTCATATATCTGCTTGCTTCGGCGGCTTGCTTCGTCGCTTCCGCGGTTATAAGCTATATCCGCATCAAGGAGCTCAACGACTATGTACAAAAGGTCGAGAGCGGCGAATTTGACCCCGACGACTTCCTCAAGAAGTTGGACGAAGAAGAAGCAAATCAGGCTGAATCCGCACCTGCGGCAGAGACGGTTGATACCGCAAAGGAGGAAAACTGATGCCCGAAGTTAATCTTCAACATATTGAAAAAATTTACGATGGCGGCGTGCAAGCCGTTTGGGATTTCAATCTCGACATTCACGACGGTGAATTTATAGTGCTGGTAGGCCCTTCCGGTTGCGGCAAGTCCACAACGCTGAGAATGGTTGCGGGCCTTGAGGATATAACCAACGGCCAGCTTATAATCGACGGCAAGGATTGTACCCGCCTTCCCCCCAAAGACAGGGATATAGCGATGGTTTTCCAGAACTACGCGCTGTACGGCCATATGACCATTTACGAAAACATGGCGTTTTCGCTCACCCTGCGCAAAGAGGACAAAATGGTTATCCACCGCAAGGTTATGGCCGCGGCGGAGATCCTCGATCTTAAGACCCAGCTCAACAAGAAGCCCAAACAGCTTTCCGGCGGGCAGAGACAGCGTGTTGCCATCGGCCGTGCGATTGTCCGTAACCCCAAGGTTTTCCTCTTCGACGAGCCTTTGTCAAACCTCGACGCGAAACTGCGCGGCTCGATGAGAAGGGAGCTGATGCTTCTCCATAAAAAGCTCAACGCCACGATGATGTACGTCACGCACGACCAGACCGAGGCCTTGACGCTTGCGGACAGGATTGTGTGCATGTCCATGGGCCACGTTCAGCAGATAGGCGAGCCTATCGACCTGTACGAAAGACCCGCCAACACCTTCGTCGCGACGTTCATAGGACTTCCTCCCATGAATATGTTCGATGGCAAGATCTTATCGGGCAAGTTTGTATCCGAGCTGTTCGATTACGACCTCACCCCCGCGCAGAAGGAGTTGCTTGCGGACTACGAGGGCAAGGATGTGATTTTGGGCGTCCGTCCCGAAAATATAACGAGGTCGGGACATATTCCCTTCACCGTTACGAACAACGAAAACCTCGGTATGAATACGCTTGTTCACGGCAAGATAAACGGCATAAAGATTGTCGTTTGCAAGTTTGCCGAATGGTGTAACTACAAGTTCGGGGACGAGCTGAAGCTCGGCTTCGAATCGGATAGAATGCATTTCTTCGATGCGGAAACTACGATGGCGATAAGGTAAGGAGGGATTGAAATGGCTGTTAAGAAAAAGGTAGAGGTTCAACCCGAAAACGAGGCATTGGAAGAGGCGGCGGTTGAGGCCGAGCCCGTAGTCCAGGCCGAGGCGCCCGTAGAAGAAGCACCGGTATCCGCAGAGACGGAAGTTGCGGCCGCCGCGGAAGGCAAAAGCTTTGGCACGAAATTCAAGGCGGGCCTCAAAGAGTGGTGCAGGAAGAAGGTCGTTGGCTTAAAGAGGAGCCCGCAGTCGATAGTGCTCATCGCACTGTTCATCACGACGGCGCTTTGGCTCATATGGCTGTTCACCTTCTCCAAGACGATAGACGCAAACGACAAGGCAGAGTGGTGCGGCTTGGTTGTATTCGTAAACACGCTGTTATCCATACTTATAATAGCGCTGTTCGGAAGCGCGTTCCCCAAGCGCAAAAAGCCGAACCTCGTGTTTATAGCGTTGCTGTTCGTGTTTATGGCCGGAATTATTTGCTGTGATATAATTTACTATATACAGCTGAATAATTACTTCACCGACGCGTCGGGCTATACGCAGGCCGATTACGATGCGAACCCTTGGTTCAAGCAATCGCTCACGCTTGCGATAGTACATATTGTATTGATAGGCATTTGCGCCGTTCTTCTTGCAACGCTTCCTCTGTATAAGAAGCTGATCAATATGATCAATACCAAGAAGGAAATCGCTTCCAACGATATGAAGGAAGCTATTGATGTCGAGGAAGACTAAATATTTTTAACTTTATCGATTGACATTTAGTAACCGACAAAAATTTGCTTTTTGTCGGTTATTTTATAAGCTATGGCTAAGAAAAAGAAAAAAGAAAAAGAGACGACCATCGAAGATTTCTACGACCTCAAGTCGGATGAAATGGACGAGCTCGTCGCGGCGTTGAAGGGCGACGTCGATGAAAGCAAGGCGGAGCCCCTGCCGACCAATATAGAGGAGATCACCGGCGAACACGTAAACGCTAAGCCCGGCAGTAAAAAAGCGGAGTTTGACCCCTACAGAAAGGACAAGCTTTCCGCCGTTCCGACGTGGATCAAAGCCATTTTCGTAAAGTGGTGGTTTGCCGGGTTGGTGTGCTTTCTGTTCATTTTCGGCGTGAGGCTGGACCCTCTCGACGCCGCTTTCGTGTGCGGTTTCGTTTTGGGCATAGTCACCGACGTATTGGTCAACCCTATATTCCACTATTTCGAATCGGACAGGAAGGAGTACGACGCGTATATGATGTTCCCCTTCCCTTTCAAAAAATATTGGACTTTTTTGACGAATATTTTATACTACCTCATAGTTATGGCGGGCGTTTTCGGATGTTATTTCGGCATAAACGCGCTGTGTAACTACTATTCCGGTGCGGATATAAGGACGTATCTCGGCGTAGAGCCCCTGCTCTTCGGCACTTTTGCCGTCATCATCGACATGATTTTCATCGGGATAAAAGATTTGATAGTCTATCTTGTAAAAAAAGCTAAGCGCAATAAGGAGGTCGCAGATGTTTAAAAAGCTATTCACGTCGTGTTCTTCCGCCTGTTTCGAGCTTTCGAACGGCAATCCGTACTACAGCCCGGAAAAATACAAAGTGTTGCTCAACGGCAAAGAAGTGGGCGGGGAGCGCGAAAGCAACGTCTTTTCGCTCTTCGGGCTGGAGCCCGGCACGCAGTACACTGTGGGCACGACGCTCGATGATTTCACCCTGCGCTTTTGCACCGATAAAATAACCGGGACGGTAAACGTCAGGGAGCTCGGCGCAAAGGGCGACGGCGTTTCCGAGGACACATATTACGTCCAGCGGGCGATAGACAGTTGCCCCAAGGGCGGGCGCGTCGTCATCCCCGAGGGCAGTTATTACGTGCGCCCCATAGTATTGCGCTCCGACATAACGCTTGAGATCCAAAAGGGCGGCGAGCTTTTGGGGGATATAGTGGAGGAACACTACCCCTACGTGCCCGCCAAGGTGGATTTGCCCGAGGGCGAGGAAGTGTTGGCCACGTGGGAGGGCAATCCCTATCCCTGCCACCAATCCTTTGTCTCGGCGCACAGGGAAAAGAATATCAAAATAGTGGGCGAAGGTGCGATAAACGGCAACGCCGATAAATCCACGTGGTGGGACAAACCCAAGGGAAGGGAAGTCGCCCGTCCCCGCCTCGTCACGCTCAACAAGTGCGAAAACGTGGCGTTCCACGGGGTAACATGCAAAAATTCGGCGGCGTGGAACCTGCACCCCTTCTTCTCCAACAATCTGGGCTTCTACGATTTGCGCGTGCAAAATCCCTACACCGGGCCCAACACCGACGGTCTCGACCCCGAAAGTTGCGACAATGTGGAGATAATCGGCTGTATTTTCTCCGTCGGCGACGACTGCGTGGCGTTGAAATCCGGCAAGCTTTACCTCGGGTCCAAGTACAAGACTCCCGCAAACCATCACACTATCCGCAACGACCTGTTCTGCGACGGGCACGGCGCGATAGTTTTGGGCAGCGAGATAGGCGGAGGCGTTAAAAACCTCACCGTCTGCCAATGCGTATTCAAGCACACGGACAGGGGACTGCGCATAAAGTCCCGCCGCGGCAGGGGTAAGGATTGCGTAATCGACGGCGTAGTATTCGAAAACATAAAGATGGACAACGTAATAACGCCCCTCGTCATCAATTTGTACTATTTCTGCGATCCCGACGGGCATACGGAGTACGTCTACTCCCGCGAAAAGCGCCCCGTCGGCGACGACACGCCTTATATGGGCAAATTCCTCTTCAAGGACATGGAGTGCACCGATTGCGAGTGCATGTGCGCCTATTTCGACGGCCTTGTGGAGCAGCCCATCAAGGAGATCACGCTGGAAAACATCAGCTTCTCCTTCAAAGCGGACGCAAAGCCCTTCAAACCGGCCATGCTGGAGTTTGTCCGCGACTACTGCAAGGAAGGCATATATATAGACAATGTGGAAAAGGTCACGCTCAAAAACGTCACTTTCGATGGCGTACAGGGCGAGAATATTATAAAGAAGAACTGCGGGGAGCTCAAAATAATTTGATTTTTGCGCGAAAGCCGCAAAGCCCGCAAGCCCAAACGCACAAAAAGCAAACGCAAAAAAATTTGTAAAGGAGAGTAAAAGGTTATGAATTACGGAGTTATTGACAGATATATCGACAGGCTTATCGAAGAGACAAAGCCCGAAGCGCCCATTTGGAATATAGAAAATATCAGGCAGGGCAAAAAACCCGCATGGAACTATATAGACGGGTGCATGATGACCTCGCTCTACTCCATTTACAAGCTCACGGGCGAAAAAAAGTACATAGATTTCATAGAAAAATTCGTCGATTACTACGTGTTCGAGGACGGAACTATCCGCGGCTACGACGTGGAATCCTACAACCTCGATAACCTCAACGAGGGCAGAATACTCTTCGATTTGTACGCGCTTACGGGCAAGGAAAAGTACAGCAAGGCGATAGAGTTGCAGTATTCGCAGATAAAGGCCCAGCCGCGCACCGTGTACGGCAATTTCTGGCATAAAAAGATATACGAAAACCAGGTCTGGCTGGACGGCATCTACATGAGCGAGGTTTTCTATACCCGCTACATGGCCGAGCGCGGCGGCAATGATTTTTCCGAAATAATCAAGCAATTCAACGCCGTGTACGATCATATGTACGACAAGAAGAAGAGGCTCTATTACCACGGCTGGGATACGTCCAAAAAGGCGTTCTGGGCGGACAAGGAGACGGGGCTTTCCAAAAACTTCTGGTTGCGCTCCATAGGCTGGTACACGGTCGGGTTGATAGACGTGATCTCCTACCTGCCCGAGGGCGCAAAGCAAGAGCGCGCCTCGCTGGAGAGGATATTCAAAGATACGATAGAGGGCTTAGAGCAGTATATTGACAAGGATACGGATATGTTCTGGCAGGTCGTGGACCGCGTGGGCGACGAGGGGAACTACCCCGAAACGAGCGGCTCGTCCATGATAGCGTACGCGATGATGAAGGGCGCGAGACTGGGCGTTGTCGATAAACGCTTCGCCGCCGTCGGGAAGAGAGTTTTCGAGGGCATTTGCGCAAAATACCTCACGGAAACGGACGGCAAACTCAACTTGGGCGGCATATGCCTTGTCGCCGGGTTGGGACCCGAAAACAACCGCCGCCGCGACGGAAGCTACGAGTATTACATCTCCGAGCCCGTCGTGGAGAACGACGCAAAGGGCACCGGGCCGTTTGTTATGGCGTATACCGAAATTTTGCAAATGAAATGAGAAAAAGGCGGCGATTTCGCCGCCTTTCATAGGGATCCTATGAAATAAGCGGTTTGGCGGTTAGTCAAACCGCTTTTAATATGTCCCCAAGTGGGCATATTTTCTTTCCAAGGGAAAGCAGGATAAGGATTGTGGGTAGGTCTGCCCCAATCGATCCTCAAAAGCGGGAAGCCCGCCTTTTATGCCATTCTCTATGAGGTTAAATATTTCTCTCAATATCCTGCCAATTAACGTTGGAAAGTATCTCTGCGGTATCGCCCTCAAAGACCTTCTGGGCTTCCGTATCTCCCTGCAACTGCCAAAGCATCCAAGCAGTCATATAGCCGTCCGTTAAGGTGAGCATATCTTCGTGTTCCGCGCCCGTAATTCTCGCGCGGATTTTTGTTACGTCATTGCTCATCGCGCTATAAATATCTTTAAGGGCTTCAAGCGGACATACGCCGCCGAACTCTTTGTAAATATCTTCAA
>CANREQ010000038.1 GCA_947629695.1 uncultured Clostridia bacterium
GCCGAGCCCCCCGATTTGAATGAGCAAGAGGATTATTACCTGCCCGAAGTAGGACCAATGGGTAAACGTGTCCACGACGATGAGGCCCGTGACGCAGGATGCACTCGTCGCCGTGAAAAACGCGTTGAGAAAGTTTACGCTGTAATCGCGCGTGGCTATCGGCAGGCACAAAAGCGCGGTGCCGAGGCATATGACGGCGAAAAAGCTTATTGCCACCATTGCGGCGGCGGGCAATTTAAAAGTCCTCTTTGACATAATCGAAATCATTATAGCTTAAAAGCAAAAAAATTGCAACAATTATTCAACGCGATTAAGCTTTAACACTTCAAAATCTTTTTTGTAATTTATTCACACTTTCACAAAAAATTCACATGTAAAAATGTGAAAAATCCTTGACTTAACATTCATAGCGTAATATAATGTTATCATAACAATATCATTTTGAAAAAATTTAACAAAAGGAGCTTTTGATATGAAACGCGAAAGGATAGAAGATATTGCCGAAATCATAGATAAACGCGGCAAAATGACGCTTGAACAGCTTGAAAAAGAATTTCCCAACGTGTCGCAAATGACGCTTAGGCGCGATTTGTATCAGCTTGAAGAGGACGGCAGGATAATACGCGTCAGGTGCGGGGCGATGTCCGTCAAAGAAGTGCAGAAAGTGAGCGGCGAGGCGTACGTCAAAAAGACTACGATAAATACCGACGCAAAGCTTATCATAGCGCAAAAGGCGGCAAAACTCATAGAAGAGGGCAGTTGCTTCTTCCTCGACGGCGGCACCACGGCGATGTATTTATCCAAGGAGTTGCCCGATATAAATTGCAGCATATTCACCAACGGCATAGCCGTTGCGATGGAGCTTGCGCAGAAAAAGAACACGCAGATAACCGTAGTCGGCGGACAGCTTATGAAGGATAACCTCTCCACCGCCTCTCCCGCCGCAAAGGAGTATTTCGCGGCTTCCAATTTCGAGCTGGCGATAGTCTCCGCTACGGCGTTTACTCCCGAAAACGGATTTTCGTGCAACAGCCAGACGGAGAGCGACCTTTTAAGACAGGTTTTCCAGAAGGCAAGGCACGTATACATGATGCTCGACAGCTCCAAGATAGGCAAGATAAACCCCTTCACCTTTGCGCATATCAAGGATATCGACGTGTTGATAAGCGACGACAAGTTGCCCAAGGAGTACAAGACGCTGTTCGAGGAGAACGAAGTCGTCGTCATTTAAGGCGGCAACGCGGTCTTTAATAGGTTATATAAAATTATAAAAGGCGGGCGGCCGCGCTTGGTTTAAAGCGCGGCCGCCGTTATTTTTTTATTTCAGTCCGACCATTTGTGTTTGTTCAACGTCCTGTCCTTAATGTCGTCGTAAAACTCGAAATATTTGCGGCGGACATCCTCCAAACTGTCGTCGTCGGAGATGAGCCCCAAAAGATTTTCAAGCTCTTCGGGAGAAAAATCTGCCGGGTCGAATTCACCCTCGAAAGCCGAAGCCAGCTTCATAACGTCCCAAGCCGAAGCCTTCACAGCGAGCCTCCCCTGCCCTCTGCGAATTTTTTGACGACGGGGAGCATGGTTATCGCGTCGAGCACGAGGTTTGCACCGAAAACGACGACGTGCAAAGTTATGTGGTGCACGGGCTCGTACAAAAGCAGGAACGCGAGGACAAGTTCTATTACTCCCTTTATGATGAAGTAGGAACAGCGCATTCCGCCCGATATGCGCGCAAATGCGTGGTTGAGCGCGTGCGCGCCCTCAAAAAGGCCTATCACGCCCCAGACAATGGGGATGAAAGAACTGGCCCACTCCCTCTCCAGAAGTATCATAACTGCGAGGCCGACGAGCACCAAAGAGCCCGCCGTCTTGTTGGATTTGGTCTGTCTGTATTCCCTGTTCTTGATCGCGAGGATAAACTGGACGACGCCGAGGAGCAACATGAACGAGCCCACTATATACGGCAACGCCCATATGACCTGTTCCGCGGCGAATATGCAGGTCAGACCCACGCCCAAATACACGGCCGACATTATGTAATAGATTATTTTATCGGCAATGTGCGGCGTGTTGCCGTTGACAAACTCCGCCGTGCCATGGGGCGAAAAGCCCTCCACCAGCTCCGAGCCCTCGCCAATCGCGCTCGTCACGGGAAACTCTTCGTAAATTTCGGTGATCGCCGAATGGCTTTCCTCTTCTTCCACGACATTTTCGCCGCCCAAACTTTCGCCGAGCGGCGCATTTTCGGTTACCGGCCCGCCTTCTGCGGGTTTTATCTCGCTTTGTTTCTTATCCATGATTTGATTATATCATCGCCCGCCGCAATTGTCAACCCGCGTTTGTATTTGCGGCAAAGACCCCCGCTTGAGGGTACAAAGTCATCATGAGCGATTGGGGAATCCCCTCAGTCTGCAAACAGACAGCTCCCCTTGGTGCCGTTGGCACTAAAGGGCGCCAAGGGGCCGTCACCCTGAGCAAGCGAAGCGCGCCGAATGGGTCCCCCTGTCCTAAGTGATAATGCCGTTTCAACGTTATTCCCTACCCCCACAAGGGGGATTCCTCCACTCAATCGAGTGCTTTGCACTCTCAATCGGTCGGAATGACAACACTTTAAATATCGGTTTACATTTTAATCCCCTCAGTCTGCTACGCAGACAGCTCCCCCTGAAACGGGGAGCCTATTGCGGGAGCGGCAATTACGAAGTCTATAAACGCATAGAAGCGAGCAAGACAAGAAAGGCGAGCACCGACTGCAGGGAGTGTACACAGACGTACACGACCAAAGCGGCGCGGAGCCTGACACAGTATTGCGACGCTTATATGCGTTTAGCGGCAGCCGCCGCTAAACGCATATAAGCGCTTAAACACTCCACTACACTCCCCTCCCCGTCAATCTTCCGGCAGAGATATTCCCTCAAAAGCCTGAGGGCGCGCAATTTGCCGTCGTCATTCACAAGCTCCTCTTTATAGGGCAGTTTGCCGGCCATTCTGAGACAATTGAAAGTCGGACCGCCCGCAAGCGCGCCTTCCCCGCAGGCAAGGCAGGAGAAACTTCCCGTATCCATATTGAATTTCACGCGGCTTTCGGCGCACAGATCCCTTCCGCACACGGAGCATCCGTCGAGGCGCAGTCCGTATCCGGCGTGTCTGAGCGCGGCGAGCAGGAAACTTATAAGCGCGCATGATTCGTCGCCGCGGCACATTTCGCCCAGCGCGCGCACGCAGTCGGCGAGCATGTCTCCTGCCGAGTCGCCCTCCAAAGTGAGCGCGAGCGCGACCTCGCACACGGCGCATGCGGCGTAATATTTGTTCAGGTCGGTGCGTATCTCGTAAAAGCTTTCGCACTCGCTCGCGTTTATGACAGTGTACCTGTCGCCCTTGCAAGCGAGGGTATATTCCGCAAAACAAAAGGGCTGGGCGGCAAATTTAAGCTTTGCCCCCGCCTTTTTAACGCCCTTTATTCCCGCGCCGATGCGCCCGTCCTCCGCGGTGAGCAGGGTGAGAATCTTATCGTTCTCGCCGTAATCCACCGCGCGTAACATGAGCGCGTTTACAATCTTTTCCACTTTTTTCATGCGGCCGACTTGAAATTTTTAAGTCAATGCCTTCCTTTGAGTTCTTTATACAGCATGTAGTAGCTGACCGAGCCCGTCTTTTGGAACATCTTCCACGCGAGCTCCGCAGCGTCGTTATCCCTATCCCGCATAACGCCTCCTTTTAAAGAGTTTGCGCAAAATGCGGAAATTTATTTGCCTTTATCCGTTGCCGTCCTCTCCGTAGCCGAAATCGCGGATGAGCGCGGGTTTATCCCTCCAATCTTCCCTGACCTTTACGTAGGTGGTGAGGTAAACCTTGCCTTGGAGAAATTTTTCCATGTCGCGGCGGGCGAGAGTGGATACCTGCTTTATCGCCGACCCCTGCTTGCCTATCAGAATGGCTTTGTGGTTGGCCTTGTCGCATATTATGTCGAGGTTTATCTCGTAGACGCCGCGCTCGTTTCTCTTGAAGGAATTTATCACGACGGCGACGCCGTGGGGAATTTCCTTGTCAAATCCCAATAAAATTTTCTCGCGCATGATCTCGGCGACCATAAAACTGTCGCTCTTGTCCGAAATTATGTCTGCGTCTATGACCTTTTCCCCCTCGGGGAGCATTTTCGTCAGGCCGTCGAGGAGGTTTTGCAAATTCATGCGCTTGCGCGCGGACACGGGAAACACGTCGCAATCCAGCCCGCCCTCGAACAGCTTTTTGACGTTTTCGGGGATATTTTCCTTGGGCATTATGTCTATTTTCGTAAAAGCTATCGCCATTGGGAGGCCGAGAGAGGCAAAGCGCTTTGCCAATTCTATATCCCTGTCCTTTATCCCGTCGTGGCCGTCCGTTACGAATAAAAGCGCGTCCACGTCGCGCGCGGTCGTCTCCGCGATTTTCTCCATTGTCGCGGATAAGAGGGTGCCCGCCTTATATATGCCCGGCGTATCTATGAATACTATCTGTCTGTCCGCTTCCGTCAGGATTCCCATTATCGCGTTGCGCGTAGTCTGGGGCCTCGGGGAGACTATCGAAACTTTCTCGCCTACAAGCGCGTTGACGAGCGTCGATTTGCCCGCGTTTGCCCTGCCTATTACTCCTATAAATCCGCTTTTCATAATGCCGTGTCTTTAAATCCCGTAATTTTTTCGAAAACCTGTATTGTTTAACCCTTTAAATCAATCGCGCGACAAATTCATCTTTGCGAGCACGCGTTCCTCTTTTTGCCTCATTTCCGCCCTTTCCTCTTCGGTCATATGGTCGTAGCCGATAAGGTGGCAAAGGCCGTGCACGACGAGGTAATTGAGCTCCCTTTCAAAGGAATGGCCGTACTCCTCCGCCTGAGCGCGGGCGACTTCTTCGCAAACGGCTACGGAGCCGAGGTTCAGAACGCCGTCCTCCGTATCGCAGGGGAAATTTTCCGCCTTTATCGGCAACTTGAAAATGCCGTCGAGGGCGGGGAAGGAAAGCACGTCCGTCGCGCTGTCCACGGAGCGGAATTGCGCGTTTAACCGCCTTATCCTCTCTTTATCCACTATGACTACCTCTACCGCCGCGGGAGAGTCGCAGTCGCACTCGTCGCGAAACGCCCTTTCAAGGGGAGAAAAATCGTATTCGTCGCATGATATATGCAGGTCTATCATAATTTTCGCACTTTAATTTTTCTTTGTGATCTTGAGCTTCGGATAGGAAATTCTGGAGTGATACAGACCCGTCAAAGCCTGCGTTATCGTGCTGGTTATTACTGTGAGATCGCGCATAGTTATGGGGCAATCGGCGAATTGGTCGAGGTTGAGCCTTTCCTCTATTATACTGCCCACCAGCGCTTCCATCTTCGCGGGGGTGCGGTTGGAAAGGGAACGCGCCGCGGCTTCGGACGCGTCGGCTATCATGATTATTGCCGCAATGCGCGACCTCGGCGTGGGGCCGGCGTAGGAATAGTTCGCCATGTCTATCTCGCCGTCGGTCATCCTAAGCGCCTTGGCGTAGAAGTATTTTATGGGCATCGTGCCGTGGTGCTGTATCGCCACGTCCGCGAGGAAATCGGGCAGGTGAGATTTCTTTATGAGCTTTTCGCCGTAAGTTGCGTGTTCGCGTATTATCTCAACCGAAACTTCGGGCGACAGATCGTTGTGAAGGTTGTACTCCGATTGGTTTTCCGTGAACATTTCGGGGTTTTTCAACTTGCCCATATCGTGATAGTACGCCGCCGCACGGGCAAGCTCCCCATCCTCGCCTATTGCTATCGCGCACGCTTCCGCAAGCTGGGCGACAACCACCGAATGGTTGTACGTGCCGGGGGCCTCGTTTTTGAGCTTCTTTATGAGTTTTGCCCCGGGAGAGGCGATCTCCCTCATCCTGAACACGGTAAGCTCTGCAAACACCAGCTCGAACACGGGCAGCAAGACCATGTACAAAAGCACGCTGAACAGCGCGCCCAACGCGCCGTACGCGAGGAGCATCACTCCCCCCTCGGTCGGCAAAGAGTATTTCCATTACGGAAATTATCAGCTCTATGGGAATGAGCAGGAGCAAAACGAGCAAAATGCTCTGCAAGCGCGTCTTTACTTTGTGGGAAATAAATATTACCAGCGTGCCCGCGCAGAACGCTATCAAAAGCCCTGCGCAGTACTGCCAGATGCCGAAGCTGTTGCCCGCGACCACGTCAACGTTGATATTCAAATCTATTACGAAAATCAAAAGAGCGTTGATGACGTTTGTGAATATCGCTATCCTCCTGCCGAGCAAAGTCGCGCACATTACGGCGAAAAATGCGAACGGGCGGGACTCCGGGCTGAGATATTTGCCGAGGAGGAAGGACGCGACGACGGATAGATCGAGAAGGAGAAACAGCTCGAAAAGTCTGACGACGTTGCAAAGTATATCCTTGCACTCGAAAACGAGATACCCGTACATTAGCGCGGAGAGGAAAACCTCCGCCGAAGCCACGAAAATTATGCTGTACGGGTGGCTTTTAATGAAGTCTATTCCCTTGAAACCGTGATTGAGCTCAATGAAAAAATACGTGAGCGCAAACAAAATTATCACGTTGAGGGCGAACATCAGAATACCCGCCCACAGCGTCTTTTTATTGAGCTTTGCTTTCACCTTTGTCACTCCCCCCGCCGTGCTTTTCGTATGCGCGGACAATGCGCATGACCAAAGTGTTTCTCACGACGTCTTTATCAGTAAGATTTATGACAGATATGCCCTCCACATCCTTCAAAAGCAGGGACGCGTGGATGAGGCCGCTTTGTTTCCCTTCCGGAAGATCTATCTGCGACACGTCGCCGGTTATAACCATGCGGCTGTTGTCGCCGAGGCGGGTGAGGAACATCTTCATCTGCTCCTTCGTGGTGTTTTGCGCCTCGTCCAAAATTATAAACGCGTTTGAAAGGGTGCGGCCGCGCATGTATGCGAGCGGGGCTATCTCTATTGCTCCGCGCTCCATAAGTTTTACGTAGCTTTCGACGCCCAACATCTCCTGCAACGCGTCGTACAGGGGACGAAGATAGGGGTCTACCTTTGTCTGCAGATCGCCCGGCAAAAAGCCGAGTTTTTCGCCCGCTTCCACCGCGGGGCGGGTAAGGATTATCTTTTCCACCGCCTTTTGCTTTAAAGCCTGCACGGCAAAGCACACCGCAAGGTAGGTTTTTCCCGTGCCCGCGGGACCTATGCCGAACACTATCGGGTTCTTCCTTATCGCGTCGGCGTACGCCTTCTGCCCCACCGTCTTGCACTTTATCGGTTTGCCGCGGAATGTAACCCCAACGGTTCCGGAGGAGAGCTTGGTTATATCCGAAGCCCTGCCCTCTTTGGCAAGCTCTATACAATAGATGACGCGCCCGCTGTCCACCCTTTCGCCGTTTTTGGAAAGGGCGAGAAGATTTTCCAAAACGTCGCGGGCTACGCGCACGCTGTCCTCTTCGCCGCGGATTATTATATCCGGCCCGTCCACCCTGCAGATTACGGAAAGTTCCCTCGCTATGGCGTTTAAATTTTCGTCAAACGCGCCCAAAACTTTGGCGAGGTCCTCCACGTCCTCCGCTGTAACCTTTTTTTCCGTTTCCAAAAGTATACCTCGTAAAAATCCCATCCGCAAAGGGCTTGAAGGCATTTCAAACCCCGCGCGGAGCTAATCCATATTTATATAAAGAGCGGTTATGTACGAAAATTTCAACTCGTACTTGACCCCGCCGTCGCACGGGCTGACGCTGTAAGATTTTTCCAGCGGCTCGTCCGTATACAAAAGCGTAGAAGAGAGCGCGTCCGCCGCGTTTTTATCGCTCTCCTTTTCGTAAAAAAGGCTGATACTCCGCGTGCATTTTATGTGCGCAAACCCTACGGCCGGCGTCTGTATGCGCTCCCCGTTTTCGGTCAAAGCGTACCCGCCTATCAGCGTGTCGCCCTTTTCCACCCTGTCGCCCACGCCCTTTTCCGCCGTGCCGCAAAGGGCAACGATTTTGACGACTTCGCCGCCGCAACCGGATACGAGGCTTTTGGGCTTGGGGTAAGACGCGCCCCCGCTTTCCGCGCGCACGTCTATTACGACTACGCCGCCCGCTTTCTGCACCGAGCAAAAGGATACGCCCGGCATTGATAGTATGCGCGAGGTGAGCATGGGGAAATCCGGATGCGTGCACAGGCGGCCGCGTTCGACGTCGCAACTTTTGGCGAGGTCTATTATCTGCGGGCCCAAATAGCTGCCGCTTCCCACCACCTTTATTTTGAGCACAAAGAAGTTTGAAAGCGCGCACGCGGCGACGAACATCGCCCCGCCTATCAAAAGGCCCAATCTGCGCCCGACAAAATTTTTGAGGCGGCTTTTTGCGCTTTTACGCCTTATACCGACATTATAACACGGATGAGAGAAAATTGCAAAAACTTTTTGCACGTATTCTTCTTCAACGCAAAAGTACACGTATGCGCCCCGCTTTTTGAGCCCGTAAACGGCTATATCCGCCTTGCCGAGCTTCTTTAACGCCGTCTCCACCGAAGATGTTACGCATATTTGGGCGCGGTCAATCATAGGTTATCCCCCAAACTTTCCCGCGCACGAACATGTCGCCGCGGATATATGATGAAATTTCCAGGCTTTCGCCGTTCAGCGTAAGTTTGTTTTTGCCGACGAGCAGGATGATTTTCTTATCCGAAAAATCTTCCACCCGCTTTACGCCCTTGACGTACGCGCCGAACGAGGGTATGAATGTGACGGCTTCGCGCATGTCCGCGCCCGCCTCTTTGAGTAGTTGCCGCAAAAGCTCCATACGTTAGTTTATGCACCCCCGCGCGCAATTATTATATATAAGGAAAGAACGGAAAGGGCGCGGCTTTATGCCGCGCCCCTCTTGTGCCCATTTGTTTTAATAGTTTAACGTAACAGTTAAATCGCCCATCACGTCACGTTCGCCCGTAATTGACGGCTTGATATTGCGTTTGCTATTGACATTTTCTTTATATTTTACTGACCAGCCTTCTCTCTTTAACTCCATTTCGTTCAGATATATTGTATATGTGTTTTCGCCGTCGCTTACCGTAAGAACATTGCCTGCAATTGTGAATTGCGCTTTGCCCTCGAAAATTTGTACGGTAATGCTTGTTCCGCTTGTCAATGATGACTCCGCGGTCTGCGAGTTTACATGCAACATGCTTACATTGCCCGCTTTGTAAGGAACCTCAACCTTCAACGAATATGAATTTCTCGTTGCAAACACGGTATTGGTAGCGGAAATGACATTGCTCGTTTCAGTCCAGCTATCCGCGGCTTCATCGTAATAATACCACTTATTCGTGCCGAAGTTGTAATCCGGCATTGTATTTCCCGACGAGAGAATATCGAAAGGCAATTGCTTTTGCGAGGCGTTTCTTACCCAAACGGCGTAGTAGACCGCGTCTTTGGAGTAGCTGTCCTCCAGCCCGACAAACCTCAGCGCGCCGTTTGCGCCGTCCCCTCTTGCCCAACCTGCGAACTTGTAGCCGGAAACTTCGGGTTGATATAATTCGAGTTTGCCGTTTTCGTATTTAGCGTTTACGACGGTTTGTTCTTTTGCGGACAAAACATGTCTTTCGCTTCCGAGAATGTAATCCGTCGCCAATGCGCTGTAAACGTTTATCTTGCGCGCATTGTTGATCTTTACGTTTACCGTCACGGTGGCGCGTATGCCCTGTTGCGTATAGCTTACTTCCACGAGATATTTATCAATATCGTCGTTCTTGTATTCGCCCAGGATACCCGCTATTACGGTTGCCGCATCGTCCGCGTCCGATTGGCTGTAATTGTGGTCGAAGAAGCCCAGCTTGACTTTTTCATTTATCTTTTCAAGCAAATTGATCTCTTCCACTTCCACGCCCGTAACCTGAGCGGTGACTACGCACCAGCCCGAGGTGCGCAATTCGCCGCCGCCGTTTGCGTGATAGTCTATCCATTCCGACGTGTTGGGGTCGTTTCCTATATATTTATAGTACTTGATGCCCAATACGGATTTCGTGCTGAAGTGCGTCCAATCGCTGTTGTGCGAGGAGCAATCGGCGCTCACATAGTAAATTTTGAGGTTTGTTGCCTCGCCGCCCGACTGAGACGCACAGCCGTAGAACGCGAACGACTTATCGTCCACCGCGCCCTCGAAGTAGACGCTGTCGGCCTCGAACACGGCGAACTCCATTCCGTAGTTATCGAGGAAGGCGTTCTCGCCCACCGTTGTAATATTGGAAGGAACTATAACGCTGTGTATGGGTTTATCGTCCGTGTTGGCAAATGCACCCGCCGCAATGGAAGTTACCTTGCGCCCGCCTATCATATTCTCCAAGACCAGCGTATTGCCGTGAGCGGAATACTCGTCGTAGAAGCCCGCGGCGGGGCCGCTGACCGTATAGCTGTCGGTGGATTTATCGTATGTGTAAAGCACATTGTTTACGGTCACTTCACTGATAACGAACGTGCCGCTGAGCCTGAGCATATCCACGCCTTCGGGCACCTTGTCGCCTTCCTTTACGGGTTCGCCGTTTTCGTAGAAGGGACCGGCTATAGTATCCAGCCCGTCAACGCCCATGGGAACGGCGTCGCCGGCAAACGAATTTACGCAGATCTCCTCTTCGCCGTTTTCCACATAGACCTTGACCGCCGAACGGGTGACCTGGTAAAGCGTCGTGTCGCCTTCCAAAATAACCGTCTTGCCGCAGAGCTCTCCGCCCGCCGACAGCGAATACAGGATCCTCAACGCATTGGAGCCGTCCGTGTACACGGGCGAATCGTTATCGTATGTGTAAATGGAAGAGCCGTAGCGGACCTCTCTTTCTTCTATGCTTCCGTCCAGCTTGACTATCGTCAATTTATAGGTGTAGAGCATTTGCGAATAGTCCGTTTTGAGGCCGTCCGTCCAGAAACCGCCGAATATCTCGTCGTATTTGCCCTCCACCTTGTTGAAGTGATCGAAATCTATCTCCTTATTGTTCTGCGCCGCTATGCGCAATACCTCGTCGTACAGGCTGGGCGCGGTCATTCCGGACTTCAATTCCGTGCCGAATTTGTAGTAATTGTCCGCCGTCAAGCCCTCGTTGTAGTTGAGCGTTGCGGAGAACGTCACATAGGACTGTATCGCACCGAAAGCCTTTATGCCGTTTATGCCCGTCGCGTCGTCGCGCGTTACCGCCGCGCACAGCCGCGTGAGCACGCCGCCCGTTATGAGCGAGGCGTTGAGGTCGAATCCGTAATAGTTGTCGCTTATGCCAAGCTGGCTCTCTATAAGCGAAATATCTCCGAAATGCGCCGTCTCCCTGCCGTCTACAACTACGCGCAGGGCGTTGACGTAATCGTACATGGAAATTTCCTTGTCCTTTGCCCTGTAGAGGAAAATCTCCTCGGGTTTGCTGAGGCCCGAATCCAGCTTGGCTATGTCTCCCAGGCCGTTTACGACGGAGTTCCAGATTAGATTGCTCGCGCCGAGGAGCCAATTCAACGTCGATTGGTCGCCCTTTGCAAACAGATTGTCGATGAAGTACTCAAAGGTCATCAGCCTGTACTCCGGCGTTGCGGACGAAAGATTTCTGCCTATCGTCAGATAGCCGTTCTGATAGGTCAGGCCTATCGTGCCGTCGTTTACGAGCCCGCCCGTGAGGTTGGCAATGAGGCTGAAGCGCACGCCTGCGTCCCCGCCCAGCTCCAGCGTGAGCGTGGAAATTTCAAGCTTTATCTTTATTATGGATACGAGATTGACTTCCACCGTTCCGCCGAGGGTGAACATATCGTATATTTCGCCGCTTTCGTTTGTGGCGAATTTCACGACGTCGTCCAAAAGATCGGGGATAAATTCTATGCTGATATACTCCGACTTGTCAAAGCCGCCGTAATCGCGCCTGTCGGCCTTCTGCGAGGAGAGGGAAATCCACTCCTTCAGCTCCGTAACGCCGTAGGAATCGGTCATATTTGCCTGCGCGCTCGTGCTCATGGTGTGCTTTTCGTGGTCTATTATGACCTCCACCGTACCCAAAGAGCCTTTCGTCTCCGTGCCGAATTGAAGCGCGAAGTCGTCGAGGTCGAACAAGGCCGTAGTCACGTCGCCGGCGCGGGTTATATCTATCGCCGAGGAATAATCGAAGTTCAATATCTTTTCGAGGACGTCCGCAAGAGAGGCGGCGCTGTCCTTTGCGCTCTGTGTATCCGCCGCGGCGGGAAGCCCGCTTTGACCGCTTTCTTCGCCGTTGCCGTCCGCCGCTGTAAATCCGCCGACAAAGTCCAAAAGATTTGTATCGGCTATTGCGGAGATCAACACGTCTATCGTATCGTAAAGGCTGTCCTGCGTCGCCATAACCTTCAGATCGGGAAGTTTTACGTTGAGCACCTGCCTTAAATCTATGTAGAAGCGCGCTTTGCCGTTCACCCTTTCGGTTATGACGTTCAGGCTTACTACTACGCCCGCCACGTCTATATCTATATCCGCTTCGGCGAGTTTGCCTTGGTCCGCCTTTTCGCCCGTTATGTACAGCGACGCGTTCACGGAAACGCCCTTCAGCGCCTCTATGTTGCAGTTATCGCCCTCAAGCTTAAAGGCGACCTCGTACGTATCCGAGCCCAAAATCTCGCTCACGTCCACGCTTGAAACCGCGTCGAACAGATAGTTGTACGCGAGGCGCGTAAACGCCTTGACCCCGCCGTCCGCCGAAGAGGACATCTGCAAGGCCGCAAAGCCGGAGTTTATCTCCCCCGCCTTTTTGCCGTCGCCGTAATATGCCGCGATCTGCCCGCCGAAGGAGAAATCCCCTATATTCACGTCGTAGTAAAGCGCGATATTGCCGTCCGTGAGCACGCTTATTTCGGCCGCGTTTTCCGCCGCGTACTTTATCAAAAGCGAGCGCTTTACCCCGCCTTCGGCGCTTTCCGATGCGGAACTGTCACAAGTCAGAGTGAAGCTGTTGAGCGTCTCCACCCAATCGCCGTCAGAAAGCAGGCCGAACAGCATGGACATGAGTTTATCGTTTGAGGTGAGGGCGTTTATATCCAATCCCGCGCCCGCGCTTTGTCCGCCCGTTGACGCGCCGCCCTTCCCGAGCCCGAATGCAGACGATATTTTCGAATAAATATCGCCGAAGCCCTGTTTGACTTCCTCAATATCCTTGGCGTAAATATCTATGCCTATGCCGTTTACGGCGAGCCTTACAATGGGTTTATCCGCCGCCGCGTTTTTATCGTAATAAAGCAGGATCTTCGTCACGTCCCTGCCCGCGCCCGCCTGAGCAAGCGACGCTGAGAGATCGAGGGCGACGTATTCTCCGCCTTCGCGCCAGCTTATCTCGCCCCTGCCCCAAAGATCTACCGTGAGGCCGTCGAGATAGAGATAGGTCGTGCCGGCGGGGATCTCAAAGCATACCGCCTGCCCGTCGATTATTTTCGTCACCTGTTCCGCCGCGCCGCTTATCAGTTTTACAAGCTCGTACAAGTCGAGCGCGTTTGAAGGCTTTTCGGCGATTTTATCTCTTGCGATTTCAACCGTAAGATCTACGCCGAGGGCGGGCACGGTGGCCACAAAGTTACAATTTGCATGCGAGTACGCGAGGTTTACAGTGCCAACCGTGAGGGGGATTTCAACATCGAAAAGCTTTAAAACTTCCTCTACGTTTACTCCCAATTTTAACCCGTCCACGTT
>CANREQ010000039.1 GCA_947629695.1 uncultured Clostridia bacterium
TAAACTATATCACATGGAGCACCTTGTTCGCTATCTTTTTTTAGCCCACTTGTCTCACATCTATTGTAACCACACAATTGATAAAATTTTTTTCATAGACGGCTATTGACATTTTTGCGCGCGTGCTTTATAATTGATTACGTGTTAATGTATAACATTAACTTTGACAGGAAAAAACAAAAAAAATTTTATTCGGAGGTTTTTTGGATGAAAAAATTGACTATAGACGGTAATACCGCCGCAAGTCACGTTGCCTACGCGTTTTCGGAAGTAGCGGCGATTTATCCCATTACCCCTTCCTCCCCCATGGCGGAGGTCGCGGACGAATGGGCAACCGCCGGCAGAACGAATATGTGGGGCAGGCAGGTTAAGATTGCCGAAATGCAATCTGAAGGTGGCGCAGCCGGCGCCGTACACGGTTCGCTTTCCGCGGGCGCGCTGACGACTACTTACACCGCTTCGCAGGGACTTTTGCTGATGATCCCCAACATGTACAAGATTTCGGGCGAACTGCTCCCCATGGTTATGCACGTTTCCGCCCGCGCGCTTGCGGCACACTCGCTGAACATCTTCGGCGATCACGCGGACGTTATGGCTTGCCGCCAGACGGGCTTTGCGATGCTGTGCGACTCTTCCGTACAGGAAGTTATGGATCTCGCTTTGGTCGCTCATCTTTCGACGCTCAAGGCCAAGGTTCCCTTCATCAACTTCTTCGACGGTTTCCGCACCTCGCACGAGGTTGCCAAAATCGACGTTTGGGATGAAGCCGACAACTATGCGGAAATACGCGCGATATGCGAAGAAGCGGGCATTGCCGCTGATATAGCCGATTTCAAATCCCGCGCGCTCAACCCCGAGCATCCCATACAGAAGGGCACCGCGCAGAACGGCGATACATACTTCCAGAACAGGGAGACTGCCAACAGCTACTATGCGGCTACGCCCGCTATAGTACAGAAGATGATGGACCTCGTATCCGCAAAGTGCGGCAGAAGCTATCACCTCTTCGACTACGTCGGCGATCCCAAGGCGGAAGAAGTCATCGTCTGCATGGGCTCCGGTTGCGAGACTATAGAAGAATCCATCAACAAGCTCAACGCAATGGGCAAGAAATACGGCCTCGTTAAAGTTCGCCTTTACAGGCCTTTCGTAGCGGAAGCTTTTGCCGCCGCTCTTCCCCAATCGGCCAAAAAGGTTGCCGTCCTCGACAGGACCAAGGAGCCCGGCTCCCTCGGCGAGCCTTTGTACCTCGACGTATGCTCCGCGCTCTTCGAAAAGGGCAGGACGGGCGTAAAAGTCGTAGGCGGCAGATACGGCCTCGGCTCCAAGGAGTTCACTCCCTCCATGGTGCTTGCGATCTATAAGAATCTGGAGAATAAAGAGCCCAAGAATCACTTCACTATAGGTATTTACGAGGATGTGACCAATTCCTCGCTCGATTTCTCCGAGAAGTTCGACGCGGCTCCCGCCGGATCGACCTCCTGCAAATTCTACGGCTTGGGTTCGGACGGCACCGTAGGCGCGAACAAGAACTCCATAAAGATAATCGGCGACCATACGGACAAGCACGCGCAGGCGTACTTCTTCTATGACTCCAAGAAGTCGGGCGGCATAACCGTTTCCCACCTCCGTTTCGGCGATACCCCCATACAGAGCGAATACCTCATCGACAGCGCGGACTTCGTTCAGTGCTCCAACCCCTCCTACATCACCCGCTACGACATGACGAGCGATATAAAGGAAGGCGGCACGTTCCTCCTCAACACCAATGCGACCACAGTCGAAGCGCTTGAAAGCTTCCTGCCCGCAAAGGTTAAGCAGGACATCGCGAAAAAGCACATCAACCTCTACGTCATCGACGCTATAAAGATCGCGGCGGAGCTCGGCT
The DNA here is from genome assembly GCA_947629695.1 of uncultured Clostridia bacterium. Classification (GTDB taxonomy): domain Bacteria; phylum Bacillota; class Clostridia; order Christensenellales; family Borkfalkiaceae; genus Coproplasma. The sequence goes on from CANREQ010000039.1 coordinate 1,889, forward strand.
TGAAGGGCAGGACGAACACCATATTGCAGTCCGCGTTCTTCCGCGTAAATCCCCAGATTATGCCTTACGAGCAAGCCGTCGAGTACATGAAGTACATGGCTAAGAAGTCCTTCGGCAGAAAGGGCGACGCGGTAGTCCAGATGAACTACAACGCGATCGACTCCGCTTCGGGCGACAACCTCATCAAGATAGACGTTCCCGCGGCTTGGGCAAAGGCCACCACGGGCGCGGAGATGGTACAGGGCCATGCGGACAAGTATTATCAGGAGATAATCAAGCCCATCCTCTATTTGCAGGGCGATAAGCTCAAGTCCTCGCAGTTCAACGCAGACGGACACGTTCCCACGGGCACGACCAAGTTCGAAAAGCGCGGCGTTGCGGTGCTTGTTCCCGAAATCGATATAAATAAATGTATACAGTGCGGCACTTGCTCGTTTGTATGCCCTCACGCATGCTTAAGGCCCGCGCTCGTTGCGGCCGGAGCGAAGAAACCCGAAACGCTGGCAACAAAAGCGGCTATCGGCCTTGCCGGCTACGAATACAAGATGCAGGTATCCCCTCTCGACTGCATGGGATGCGGCGTGTGCGCAACCGTCTGCCCCGTAAAGGACGGCGGTGCGATAAAGATGGTTCCCCTTGCGGATTCGCTTGCAAAGGGCGAGGCCGAGAATTGGGAATACGCGGTAGAGCTTCCCGACGTAGACACTTCCAAGTTCAAGAAGGATACGGTCAAGGGTTGCCAATTCTGCACTCCTTTGTTTGAGTTCTCCGGCGCGTGCGCAGGCTGCGGCGAAACGCCTTACGTAAAGGTTATCACCCAGCTCTTCGGCGAGGATATGGTAGTTGCGAATGCGACGGGTTGCTCCTCCATTTACGGCGGCTCTTCGCCCACATGCCCCTACACCACCAACAAGCAGGGCAGAGGTCCCGCATGGGCAAACAGCCTCTTCGAGGACAACGCGGAATTCGGCTACGGCATGAATCTCGCTTACAACGCGAGGAGGAACTCCGTAAAGGCAAAGGTTGAAAAGCTGGCGGAAATCTCTTGCGGCGAGGGCAAGACGGCTTGCGAGGCGTATCTCGCGGCGTTCAACGACAGGGAACCTTCCAAGAAAGCGGCGGCGGAGCTCGTAAAAGCCCTTGAAAACTGCCACGTCAAAGAGGGTGAAGCGGCCGAACTCATCAAGGAAATACTTGCCGAGAAAGATTGCCTTGCGAAGAAGTCCATCTGGATATTCGGCGGCGACGGCTGGGCATACGACATCGGTTACGGCGGCCTCGACCATGTACTCGCGAGCGGCGAGGATGTCAACGTGCTCGTCCTCGATACCGAGGTTTACTCCAACACCGGCGGCCAGGCGAGCAAGTCCACCAACATCGGCGCGGTTGCCAAGTTCGCTTCCGCGGGCAAGAGGGTTAAGAAGAAGGATTTGGGCATGATCGCCAAGTCCTACGGCTACGTATACGTAGCACAGTGCGCTATGGGCTCCAACCCCGCACAGCTTCTTAAGGCGCTGACCGAGGCTGAAGCTTACCACGGACCTTCGCTTATCATCTGCTACGCTCCTTGCATCAACCACGGTATAAACATGACCAAGAGCCAGCTTGAGGAAAAAGCGGCGGTTGAGTGCGGTTATTGGCAGCTTTACAGGTACAACCCCGTAGGCGAAGTATTCACGCTCGACAGCAAAGACCCGACGGGCGATTACCAGGCGTTCCTCGCGGGCGAAACGCGTTACGCGTCGCTCGTCAAGACGCAGGGTGCGGAAGTCGCCAACGAGCTGTTCAAGAAGACCGAGGAATCGGCAAAAGAAAGGCTCGCAGGATACAAGAAGCTCGCAGGGAAAGAATAATTTGCGGTTTGACCGCTTGATAAAAGCGGTTTAAGCAATACAAAAGATGAAAGGCGGCGGCGCGAAAATTCGCGCCGCCGCTTATGTTAGTTAAATCCCCGCCGAAAATTTCGGCGGGGATCAATCAATTTTTGATTTAATCTTCTGAGGTCAGCCAAAGATATTCTTCGTAGGATACAAGCTCGGGGTGAAGCTTACCCTTCTTCCAAAACTTGTTTTCCTTCCATTCGTCCGTATCCAAGAGGTCGTTTGACCCTTCTATGGTCGAGGGGCCGAAGCGTTTTAAAGTTGGCGACTCCTCAACTGAAGAATTTAAAAATGGATCTATTTCCCTGCTGACGTCCCAATCGGCTATATTGAGGCAGTAACTTATTTCACCTCCTGTATGTTCATATCCGAAATTATATGTAGTCCCGCTATCAATCCTTGTATATTGAGAATAACAATTTGTAACAGTTCCGCCGGACATTTTATATATAAGCCCTGAGCTGGTGCCACCGGAAATTGACCCCGTTGCCCAGCAACAATCAACGTGACCGCCCGAAACTCCGGCAATAAGCGGAACAGCATAATATATTGATATTTGAGAAATAGTTACATTTGCACTGCAATATTTTACAGTTGATGCCGAAGCAACATTGTTAATAAGCCCTGCGCAGACAACATGATATACGGTCGAAGGTATTGTTATCGAAGTAACATGACAATTTTCAATTAGCGCTCCCATTTTAACTGTGCCGGCAAGCGAAGCATCGGCATACGGGATTTCGGAATCGGCAAAATTCAAATTTTTTACGGTGCCGCCGCTGACCGTGCCCAAAAGCGAACCGTTAGTGCCCGAAATAGTTGCGCTGTGTATCTTATGGTTTTTGCCGTCAAGATAGCCCGTAAACGGAGCTTCATCGGAGCCGACGGGCTTTAAATCTTTAATGTCGCCCATATTCAAGTCCGCGCCGAGCCTGTAATAAGATGCAAGGTGCTTGCCGATATTCGTCCATTGGTAGGGCTGAGATATTATGTAAGGGTCGTCCTTTGTGCCGTTGCCCGATTCAAATTCGTGTGCGGGTTCCTCCTCTTCCTGTTGCTGATTGTTGTTGCCGCTATTCCCTGTATTGCCGCTGTCAGAGCCGTTATTGTTAGTACCGTTGTTATTAGTTCCGCCCGAGCCGCCAAAGCAACCCGCGGCAAAAATGGTAAAAGCCGAAAGCAAAGCGGCTATCGCCAACACAATTCCGCGACGCTTTTTCATAAGTAAATCTCCTTTAATTTGTTTGTTAAATCAATTATAGTACGCTAATAACGTACTTGTCAAGTAAAAACGTACTTTTTGCATATAATTTTTGTATGGAAAAGGTCACAAAATTTACAGAGAGATTTAACGAAGTTTTGGAATATTCCTATGTGAAACAGACAGATCTTGCCAAGGCGGCAAAGGTTTCGAAGCAGTGCATATCCGACTATAAGTCGGGTAAAAGCGTGCCGAGCCTGGATACATTATATCTGATGTGCAAATTCCTCGACGTATCGGCGGATTACTTGCTTGGTTTGGATTGATACATTAAAGCTTAAAGCATAAAAAAAGTGCGCGGAATTTTCGCACACAAAACTTGACAAAACGTAAAATATATCGTAAAATAAAATCACAAAGAGGAACCCAAAGCGGTTGACCTCGGCTAATTATTAAAAATAACCGTCAAGCTATCAACTTTAGGGCGGTTATTTTTTTGTGCGCTTAATAACTATGTACTCGAATACTGTCGAGCATTGTAGCGAGCTTTTCGTATAATGATAACAGCTCGACAAGTTTTGCGATGCAATCGCGAAGCTCGTCCATAAGCATCACCCCCTTATAAGAAAATGTCATACATTTTCCCCCTAAGGAGGCCAACCGCCTGCAAGGGTTCCCCTTTGCTTATAATCAATTATAATACCTTTAAAAATATTTGTCAACTTCTTCAAAACGTTAGTTTGAAGAAGTTTTTTGCTTTATAGATTATCTGAAATAATCCCCTCAGTCGCCTGCGGCGACAGCTCCCCTTGGTGCAGTTGGCACCAAGGGGAGCCGAGGGAAACCCGTCAATCTACTTCAAGCTCTTCAGAGCGGAATACATCGTCGTCCAAAAACTCGTAAATCGTCATATCAAAACCGCGGGCGAGCTTGTAAACCGTGGTCAGCGTAACCGTTTTATTCTTTCCGTCCAGAATCCTGTTTACAGCGCCGTGAATAATACCGCTGTTTCTTTCAAGACGGTATATTGACATATTCTTTTCTTTTAATAACTTATCTATGCGCTTAGCTACTGCGTTATTGACGGTCAACATTTCACTCCAATTACAAAGACGTATTTATAATTACCTATATATACAGTTTAGCAAATAGGAATTTGTTTTATACTTTATTATAATCGCGTGATTTTAATCTATTATTTTGCTTGATTTATTTCACTTAAATTTATATAATTTAAGTATGAAAGTGGCATTTGTCGGGCACAGAAAAACGCCGGAATCGCCCGAGTTGAAATCCAAAATTTTTAAAACCGTCAAAGAGCTGATTGTCAACGAGGGTGCGAACGCGTTTTACTTCGGCAGTAAAAGCGTATTCGACGGCATATGTCTGGACGTTGTGACCGAATTGAAAGAGGTTTTCCCCGAAATAAAGAGAGTGTATGCGCGCTCTATGTATGAAGAAATAAGCGAGCAATACAGGAATTTTCTTTTGCGGTATTATGACGAAACGTTTATGCCCGATGGAGTTGCGGGTGCGGGCTTCAGGGCGTATATCAAACGCAACAACGCAATGATTGATTTGTGCGACGTGCTTGTGACCTATTGCGACCCTTCCTCCGCCGAAAAGAAATGGCCGAGAAGCGGAACGTATCTCGCGGTAAAATACGCAAAGCAAAGGAAAAAGCGCATAATAAATATGTTTGAATAATAAAAAATACCTTGGCGGGCATAGCTTTCGGCTATGCCCGCCAAGGTATTATAAAAAATTTTTTCTGAAAAGCTCTTTAAAAATTACTCTTCTTCCCGCTCTTGCGCCGTTTGGATTTCATCGCCGCCTTTCAAACTTTCCCGCGGCCGCGTTTCACCCGACTTTTTCACCCCGATTATATGCCTTACAATGAGTATCGCGTAAAATATCAGCGCGCCGGCTATGGCAATAATTATATCTGTCATGGTGTCCGTCAGCGGATTGGCTCCGCGGGCTATCGCGCTCTGCACGTTCTGCACGTCGTTATGAAGGATGAGATCGCAGACAAACTCGAAAATCTCCCATAAACCGGCAAGGCCTATCACCGCGAGGATAATAATTAAATAGTTGACGGGGCGGGGTTTCTTCCCCTCGAATTTTATGAACATGTAGTAGATGACGGCGCACCCCAGCGTGCCGAAAAACCCGTGCACCAACAGATCCCACCAGGGCAAAATTTTGTACATTCCCATAGCCGTGCCGACGTGCACCGACCATATAAAGTGCAGGCAAATCAGCGAAAAAACGGGCGCGGGCACGCCCAAACCGAGCTTGCGGTTCAAAAATATCAATATAAAGGGCACCACCGTTATCCCGGGGATCATCAGATATGTAACCACCGTCTTTTGGGGCGAAAAAAGCGCGTACAGCACGAGGGTGACTATGCCGATCGCAACAGTTATCATTGCGGGAATATACGCGCAAACCGCGCTCTTCCACTCTTTCTTTTGCATATCTTTCATCTGTTTATCCCGCCTTTTTTACTTCTTTGCCGCCTTTTGGGCAGAGAGCATGAAATCCGCCATGGCTTGCATTATAACGTCGTCCTCTTCCGTGGCCGCGGCGTAATCGAATCCGGCAAAGTATCCAAGCTGTTCCTTATCCATCTTGCGCGCGGCGGATAAGTTTTGCGTGAGCTCTATCATCATCTCCTGCGCCTTGGGGGTGTTGTAGGGATTGTGCGCCTTGCCCTTAGCGAGCAATTTTTTGATATTCTTCCCCTCCGCTTTTGCGTATGCGGAACACTTAAGCGGCACCGTCGTATCCCTGTCGCCGTGAATTATAAGGGCGGGAGTACGGCTTTTTTCAACGCATTTCGCCGCGTTTTTGTTTGCCTTTGAGCCGAAAGCGAAGAAATCACACGCGGCCGCAAAGGGGCGCATGGCCGCCGCGAGAAATTTGGGGAGAACGCCCGCCGCAACGCCGCATATCGCGCCGGCAGGGGAAAGGGGCGCGCTTATCGCGACAACGCCTTGCACCTCCCTCTCCGCGCAGGCGCACAGCGCGGAATATCCGCCCCAGCTGTGACCGGCGAAAAAGACGTCCATATCCTTCAGCTCCTCATCCGATTTTGCGAAGTCGTAAGCCGCCTTGGCCGCTTCCACGCCCGAATAGAGCCCCTTTATGCTCTTCCCGTCGGAAAGGTCGCACCCGCGGTTGTCTATGGCGAGCACCGAAAAACCCTTGCCGCAGAAGTAGTTTATCTCGGTCATATACGCCGCGTGTCCCGCGCCCATTCCGTGGCAGAAGATGACCAGCCCGCCGTTCGCACCGACTCCGCCCCGCCTGTATAAGCCGCCGCGCAGGGTCAGCTTCCCGCACACGATATTGACCTTTTTGCAGTCGAGCCCGAAATGCCCGGCGGAAAAATAGGTCAACAGCGGATTTTTATCGCACCGCGAACCGAAAGCCGTGCGATAGGCGTACAGCGACAGGGCAAAAAGCGACAGCGCGCAAAAAACGGCGGCTGCACCTACGCATATGAGCAGTATAAAATACCATTCCATAATATAAATCAAGGCGGCGTTATTGCGCGCCGCCTTGTCCTTGCTTGATTGATTTATACGATGTATTTATCGTCGAGGGCGGGAGCGGAATCCATCTCCTTCTTCTGACCCTCGTAACCCTTCTTGCCGAGGAGCGCGAACGTGGCTTTCTTGCCGTTTTCAACGCCCGGCTGGTTGAACGTGTTGATATTGAGAAGCGCGCCAGCATAAGCCGTCTGCAACTCCAGCAGGAACATGAGCTGTCCGAGCGTGAACGCGTTTACTTCGGGCATGTTTATCGTGTAATTCATTCTGCCCGCCATCATAAGCGCGTAAGCCGTGGCCTTGTTCTCCGCCTGAATAAGCTCCTGCATGCTGTGTCCGCCGAGGAAGCCGACGTCGGGTATATCCTCGCAACCGTGGGGTATGGGCATCGTCGTCGCATAGTTGCTTACCGATATGAAGGTTATGACCTTATCGAAAGGTCCTTCTATATACAGCTGTACCTGCGAATGTTGGTCGGTTACGCCGAGGCTCTTGACGGGGGTCGTGCCCGCGTTTACCACTTCGCCCGCATATGTGACCGCCTTGCCGAGGCTTTCCGCCCACAGCTGGCAATACCAATCCGCCATGAGCTTCAGATTATCCGAATAGGGCATGAGCACGTTGATGTTTTTGCCCTGCTTCATGGTTATGTACTGCAAAACCGCACATGCAAGCGCGGGGTTTTTGGAGATGTTGGGCTTGGAGCAAAGGCCGTCCATATAAGCCGCGCCCGCAAGCATGCCCTTTATGTCTATGCCGAGTACCGCCGCGGGGAGCAAGCCGACGGGGCACAACTCCGAAAATCTGCCGCCGACGCCGTCGGGAAGCACGTACTTTTTGATCTTGCCGCCCAATGCCGCGTCAATCTTTTGCAAATTGCCCTTTGCCGCGTCCGTCGTGAAGATCATGTTCTCCGTGATATCCACACCGGCCTTTTGCAATATATCGGAAATGATGAGATACTGCGTCATCGTCTCGCTGGTCGCGCCCGATTTGGAGATGACGTTGAAGCAGGTCTTTGCGGGCTCTATAACGTCGAGCAACGCCGCCATTCTCACGGGGTCTACGTTGTCCTCGACGTAGAACTTGGGGCCCTTCCTCTTTGAAGGAGGAAGCTCGTTATAGTGAAGATGGCAAAGCGCGTTGAAAGCCATTATGGGGCCGAGCGCACTGCCGCCTATGCCGAGCACGACGAAGTACTTGAACTTCTTCCTGACCTGCTTTGCCGTGGCTATAATATCCGCCACTATAGCGTCCTGGTTGTAAGGAAGCTCCGTCCAGCCCATATACAGGTCGTCCCTGCCGCGGTTTGCCGCGACGTAGTTGAATGCGGCTTCCGCCTGCTCTTTCATTCCCTTGAGCTCGCTGTCCGTAATGCCCTTGTCACCCAAAGACTTGCTCATCATATAGTTGTAGTCTACGGTGACCCTCATGGCTTTGCGCCAATCTTTGGTCTTATAATTCATTTTTCCCCTCCGAAAGTTTGATTTTTTTCTCTGCGGGCGCGCTTTTTGCCCGCCATACGTTAAAATTATATACCAAACGCGCAATATAGTCAATACCAAAAACGAAATTTGAGCGCAAAAAAAGTGTTATTTATACACTCCGTTTTTTCGTTTTTATGCCCAAAACAGTTGCACAAACAATCATTTGCGTGATATAATTCAATTATGCTGGAATTAAACGCCGACCAGAAAACGGCTGACAAAAAAATAACCGATTGGTTTTTGCGGGGAACAAAGCAGGTTTTCGTGCTGACGGGCTATGCGGGAACGGGGAAAACCTCTCTTTTGAAATACACCGTAACCCAAAGTCTGCGCCTTGTCGGCGGGGAGAGCGCGATATTCGTCACTCCCACGGGAAAAGCGGCGACAGTACTGATAAAGAGCGGCGTGCCCGCGTGCACCGTGCACAGGCTGATATATCAGGCGCAGACCGTGGAACAGGAAGTCACGGTAAACGGCAAGATTATTAAGACCGAAAAGCTGGTTTTCAGGCGGCGCGAGAGCATCGACAAGGCGATTAAGCTGATAGTTCTCGACGAGGCCTCGATGGTCTCCGACGAAATGCTGGAGGATATTCTGCACTTCGGCGTAAAGGTGTTGCTGTGCGGCGACGGCGCGCAACTTCCGCCCGTCGAGGGGTTCAATTCCTTTTTGGTCTCACCCGACCACACATTGACCGATATTGTGCGCCAACAGCAGGATAATCCCATAATCGCGCTCTCCCGCCTCGCGAGGGAGAAAAAGTTTTTGCCTTACGGGAATTTCGGCGGCGTGGCGAGCGTTATAAGCGGGCGGAGGCTGAGCGACGCGCAAAAAGAAAGGCTGATGACGGGCGCAGAGCAGATAATATGCGGGCTCAACTCCACCCGCACGCGCATAAACAACCAGGTGCGCGCCATCCGCGGGTTTTATAACCTCTTCCCCCAGCACGGCGAAAAACTCATTTGCACCTACAACAATTGGGAGCAATACATAGACAGCGAAATGCGCTTCAACCTCGTAAACGGCATAATAGGGACTGCCGTTAACCCCTTTTACGATAAGGCGGCGAACATCGGATTTACTCAATTCAAGCCGGATTTTTCCGACGAGCTGTGTCCCGACGCGCTTCCCTTCGACACGGGGATATTCGAGTACGGCCAATACAGATACAAGCACGGGGATTATTTCGCCAAGCTCGACGAAAACGGCGAGGCCGTGGGCGCTTTCACCCTTAACAGATTCGAGTACGGATACTGCATTTCCTGCCACAAGGCGCAGGGCTCGGAGTTTTCCTCCGTGCTCGTGTTCGACGAAAGCTTTGCCTTCCGCGAGGACGCCTCCCGCTGGCTGTACACCGCGATAACCCGCGCCAGGGAAAAGCTGATCATTATAAGATAAAAAGCAAAGGGGTTCCTTGCTTTCTCTTTGCGGGGTGCGCATGCGCCCTCTGTTTTAGATTTTTAAGTGAAAAAACCAAGCGGTTGCGTTTATTCGCAACTGCTGTTTTTATACTCCGTTCCCCAATCCGCCATCGCGTCGATGATGGGTCGGAGCGAATTGCCGAGCGGGTAAGGGAATACTCCACTCGCGGCGGCACTTCGGCAAAGACTTCCCGCTCGATAAGCCCGTCCTTTTCGAGTGCGCGCAGGTTGTCCGTAAGAACTTTTTTACTGATTGAGGGGATTGTCTTGATAAAATCCGTAAAACGCTGTTTGCCGTTATAGATCAAATTGCGGATAATCAAAAGCTTCCACTTGTTTCCGATGAGCCGCACAGTCGTAGCGACGGGACATTCGGGCAATTCATCTTTCGTCAACATGATATTTACCTGCCTCTTTGATAGTTGCCCCGATTATAGCATAAAAGAACGCGTCCGTCAATAGTTTAAAACAGAAACTATGTTACCGATTTATTATCGGATAATAGAAATGTAACAATCGTGCATGCATCTTTTGCATTTGCTATACTATGGGTGTAATCGGCAGGATTACGGAAAATCATTCAATTTTTCGGAGGTGTAATATGAACAATTTCAGCAAAATCACGGTAACCGGCGGCGCGAGAACGGAGCTCCACGACGCGCTCGGTCTTACGGGCGCGGAGATCAGCGTCAACGCGCTTCCCGCAGGCGCAAGCGTGCCCTTTGTACATTCGCACAGGCAAAACGAGGAGATCTATTGCATTTTGGAAGGGCAAGGCAAGGCGGAAATCGACGGCGAAACCGTCGCGCTTGCGGCCGGCGATTGGCTGCGCATTTCCCCCGCGGCAAAGCGCAGATTTTTCGCGGCAGACAAAACCGCGATCAAATACATCTGTATCCAGGTGAAGCAAAATTCCCTCGAAGGCTACACTGCGGCCGACGCGGTTATCGGGTAAGCGCGCAAAATTAAAACATCACAGTCATAAGCGCAACCCCGAAAACGGTTGCGCCTATCATTTTCCGGAACTTATGACAGAACAAGCAAACAGACGAAAATATCTTATTGAATATCTGCTTGACGAGCAAAATGCACGGACGGAAATTCCCGACGACGAGTATTCGCAAAAGCGGCTCTTGCGCGCGCTTTTCAACGTGCGGGAGCCGCGCGCGGCGAGCGAAGAATTTTTGCGTATTCAAGACGAATATCTGCGTGAAGAACTTCGGCTTAAAGGTATCACGGACATCGCCAACCTTTCGCCCGTTGCCCCCGACATATACCTTTGGCAAGGCGATATAACGACGCTACGTTGCGACGGGATAGTCAACGCCGCAAACTCCCAAATGCTCGGCTGTTTTTGCCCAAACCACGGGTGTATCGACAACGCCATACACACCTTCGCGGGCGTTCAACTAAGGCGTGAGTGCGCGGAAATCATGAAAACGCAGGGACATGAAGAACCTGCGGGCGGGGCCAAAATAACCAAAGCCTACAATCTGCCGTGCAAATATGTTTTGCACACGGTCGGTCCCATTGTTCACGGAAAACTCACCGAACAGCACGAGCGGCTTCTTGAAAGCTGTTACTTCTCCTGCCTCTCCCTCGCCGACGAAAACGGCCTTGAAAGCCTCGCGTTTTGCTGTATCTCCACGGGCGAGTTTCACTTTCCGGGCGAGCGCGCCGCCCAAATAGCCGTCCAAACGGTGAAAGAATACAAGAAGCAAACGGCAAGCAAAATCAAGGTAATTTTCAATGTTTTCAAGGAGCGGGATTATGAAATATACGCAAGATACCTCGGCTTTGACAAGTAGATTGAAAGAGGCGCTTTTTTCTGCCGATATTGTTGTGATAGGCGCGGGGGCGGGGCTATCCACGGCGGCGGGGTTCACCTATTCGGGCGAACGCTTTGAAAAATATTTCTCCGATTTCGCGGAAAAATACGGCTTTTGCGACATGTATACGGGCGGATTCCATCCCTACAAGACCCCCGAGGAGCATTGGGCGTATTGGTCG
>CANREQ010000040.1 GCA_947629695.1 uncultured Clostridia bacterium
AAGAACGTCAAAAGCAATATCCTTATGTGCGAGCCGTCGACATCGGCATCGGTCATAATTATTATTCTGTCGTATCTCAACTTGCTTTCGTCGAAGTTTTCCTGTATGCCGCAACCGAAAGCCGTTATCATGGCCTTTATCTCTTCGTTTTCCAGGACGCGGTTTATGCGCACCTTTTCGACGTTCAATATCTTGCCCCTCAAGGGAAGTATAGCCTGGAAACGCCTGTCGCGCCCCTGCTTTGCCGTGCCGCCCGCAGAGTCGCCCTCTACGATGTATATTTCGCACAGCTCCGGCCGCTTATCCGAGCAATCGGCGAGCTTGCCGGGGAGTTTTGTAGACTCCAGAACGCCCTTCCTCCTCGTCTCCTCGCGGGCAAGCCGGGCCGCGTCGCGCGCCCTCTGGGCGGTGATACAGCGCATGATGAGTTCCTTGGTCTCAGCGGGGTGCTCTTCAAGATAGGTGCCGAATTTATCGACCACGGCCTTTTGAACGAAGCCGCGAACATAGGTGGAGCAAAGTTTGCTCTTTGTCTGGCTTTCGTATTGCGCGTCGGCGATTTTGACGGACACGACGGCCGTTATGCCCTCCCTTACGTCCTCACCCGAAAGCTTGTCGTTTTCCTTTAAAATATTGAGGCGGTGACCCGCGTCGTTTATGACCTTTGTAAGCGCGGCTTTGAAACCCTCGAGGTGGGTGCCGCCGTCCGGCTGGCGGATATTGTTGGAGAAGGGGAAAATCTGCTCCGAATAGCCGTCGTTATACTGAATGGCAACTTCAAGGAATTTATCGTCGCCCTCGCTGTCCTCGAAGTACACGGGCTGGGCAAAGAGCACGTTTTTGCCCTCGTTTATGTCCTGTATGAAGTGCACAACTCCCCCCTCGTAACAGAACGTATCGCTCCTCGCGCTCTCCCCGCGGTAATCGGTGAGGGTGAGCGTCAACCCCTTGTTGAGATATGAAAGCTCCCTTAAAAGGGTCTTGAGCGTTTCGTAATTGAAATCTATCGTCTCGAACATCGTGGGGTCGGGATGGAAGCAAATGGATGTGCCCGTTTTATCCGTATCGCCTATGATTTTGAGGGGCTCTTCGGGAACGCCCTCATGATAGACCTGTTTGAAAATGTGGCCGTTTTGGCTTACTTCCGCAATAAGCGTATCGGAAAGCGCGTTTACGCAGGATACGCCCACGCCGTGCAGGCCGGAGGAAATCTTGTATCCGCCCGCCTTGTTGCCGCCGCCGAATTTGCCGCCCGCATTGAGGTTTGTGAGCGCCAGCTCCACGCCGGAAATGCCTTCTTCCTCATTTATTCCCGTGGGAATACCCCTGCCGTTGTCCTTGACCGTACAGAATCCCTCTTTGGAAATAATTACGTCTATTTTATCGCAATACCCTGCGAGAGCCTCGTCTATGGAGTTATCGATAACTTCGCGCACGAGGCAATGCAGGCCTTTTTCGTCCGTCGGGCCGATATACATGCCGGGATGCTCCCTCACGGGTTCCAACCCCTTCAATGCTTTTAAGCTGTTCGCGTCGTACGACGCTTCGACTTTTTCGGGCATAATTTCACTCTCCGAATTTTATTTTATTTATTATACCATATTATTAGAAGTAAGGCAAGTTTTTGCGCGAAAAAAACGCATAAAACAGCGGGAAAAACACATACTTTTCGCATGAAAAATTGCGCAAATAAAAGAGACGGAAACCTGTGGACGGAAGGGATAATTTACGAGTGCGAAATGTGCGGAAATCACGTGTGCAAACAGTGCGCGCTGAGGTGGAATTACGTTTGCCCGAACTGCTTCGGGAGACTGCTGAGAATAAGTTGAGCGAGCCTTATCGCGCGTGTAAGGGCGAATGCAGGGGAAGATTTTATTTAATCCCCTCAGTCTGCAAGCAGACAGCTCCCCTTGCGAGCAAGGGGAGCCTTTTATTGCGGGAGCCGTAATTACGAAGTCTGTAAACGCAGAGAAGCGAGTTATGCAAGGACGAGCTAGGTATTTCATAGCACAGCCTGGTAGCGCTGTGCGTGCCGAAGCGAGATGAGTGAGCACCTCCGTCCCGTGCGAACGATGACCGAGGCGGCTGTTTCCCTTACAGCCGCCGAGAAGAGCCCCTCAATATCACGAAAATTCGCAGCGCACGGGCTGCGCGAGAATTTTGTGAACGCGCGACGCTTATCTGCGTTTAGCGGTAGCGTGCAAAAAGGGAGCCCACGGCGCAAACCACGCGCCACGGGCTCCCTTTTTGCCCATCAAGTATCTACATCGCTGTCCTTTGACGAACGATAATACTCATCATCACTGTACGCAGACGGCAAATAGCCGACTAAGTCTTTGTACCGCAGGAAGTATTTGTATGCCTCGGAGTCGTTGCCGACGGCCAGATAATATTCGTAGCGGAGCTGGGTCATAATGATAAAATTCACGTCATCCTCGGGTAGCTGGGGCACATCCAGAAACAGGCCTTCGTCGAGTTCCTTCATCAGCTTTCCGGAGTGCTGTAAGCCCTGTATCTTCAAAATCGCGACCAAGACCTGCGCTGTGGGCTTATTGGTTATCAGTTCCCAAAATACAAGCCCGTCCGTTTTGCCGCTTTTATACTCCAGCGGGGCGACGTTTATTATTAAAGAATAGAGCGCATAGGGAAGTACAACGCAGAGATACGCGGGCACAGAGGGCACAGCCAGCGAAATTGCGCCGAGCGCGATTATAAGCAGATCGAACGCCGGCCCGGCAATGGTCGTGGCGGCCATTCTCGCGCGCATATGGCGGGAGCCGTAGGGAAAAACTTCCACAGAAGAACTCTTGAAAATTCTAATCTTTGGCGCTTTTATCCCCATAAGGCAAATTATGCCGACTATGCAGTGCCCGCCCTCGTGCACAAGCTCGTCCAAAAACGAGGCGAAGAGCACCAAAATTATATAGATGGGTATGAGCGCGTACAGCTCCACCCCCTCAAACGTCTTGTCCGTGCAGAAAAAATAGCCGCACGCCGCCGCGACAAGCAATGACAAAATGATCGCGACGACGGTTATAACCGTGTTCTTTTTCATTTTACTCACCCGCAATTTCCCTTTGCTTTAAGTAGATATATCCCTCGAGGTTGTCGTGCTCCGAGACGGTGACGGAACTTATGCCGAATTTCTTCATCACCGCATACATAAGATATGCGCCGCCGCCTATCAGATCTGCCGACGCGCCGCATATGGTGTTGGCGCGTATATCTTCCACGGAGGCGTTTATCAGCCCCTTTGAAAGCGCGCGCACCTCTTCGGCCGAAAGCGCCGTGCCCTCGGTCACACCGCTGTCGTACTGCTTTATGCCGTGTTTTATGGCCGCAAGGCGGGAAGCGGTTCCGCCCACTGCGCAGAAATTCACTTGGGGGAAAGTTTCGCCGCCGTACTCCTCCGTCTTTTTGTTGACGAAACAGGCAATTGCCGCTTCGTTCCTGCCCGCCGCGTCGAGAATACGCACCGTGCCTATGTTTACGCTTTTGGAATAGATTATTTCCCCGCCGCTCCGCACTATAACTTCGGTGCTCGCGCCGCCGACGTCGATTATTCCGCCGTCGCTGTCGCCGAACGCCCCGGCAAGGCCTATTTCCGCTTCCTTCGCGCCGTCTATCACGTCTACTTCCAGCCCGCATTTTTCGCGCACTTTATCCGTAAAAAGGGAGGGATTGACGCTTGAACGGACTGCGGCGGTCGCAAACGCGCAAATATGTTCCGCCCCCTCTTCCCTCGCCGCGTTTACGAAATCCGCAACGGCTTGAGCCGTGCGCTCGCAGGCATTCTCGCTCAAACGGGGGCTGAAATTGAGGCCTTCGCCAAGGCGCGTGGTCTTCATCTTCTTATATAAAGTTTTTCCGTCCGCCCACATCAGAAGGCGAACGGAATTGGAGCCTATATCTATTGCCGCGATTTTCATAATTATCAATCCCCGGAAGGATAGCCGGATACGTTTTCGCCGAGCTGTGCCAAAGCCTGCAAAACGGCAAGATATTCCTCGTCGTTTTGCAACCTTTCGAGAATATCCGTGGCGTCGTCATACTGCCGCTCTATGCGCGCTTTTTCTTCGTACAGCTCGCGTTTGCGGTTATTGAGCACGCTTATCGTCACGATCTGATAGATGATCACGGCGACTATGATGAATATCAGAACGACGGCGTTTACCGTTACCGCCGCTATTATTCTGTTGCGTTTTTCTTCGCTCATGACCGCTCTCCTTGCGCCTTTTATACCTATTAAAGTTATTATACACTCTTTTTATACAAAATGCAATAATTAAGTGCAAACTTTTCAAATAAATAAGCGCGCCGAGGGCGCATCCTATTAACATGTAGAGCCTGAGGGAATAAAACTCGAACACGGCGGATGTAAACACGAACATGCCCGCAAACGCGGCAAAGTACAAAATATCGCACAAAAACGTGAAAACTTTGTCCTTTACAGTATACGCGCGCTTATCCGCGCCGCACACGAAAACGCGGGCCACGTACAAAATATCGTACACGGTCCCGCTGACAACACCGCAGAGCATACAGCACAAGAATATAAATACCCGCATTTATTTGAAAAGTTTCTGCTTTAAGCCCACCGCTTTGCCCGCGTATTTCACCCCGCTGACAGTACCCGTCGCGGTAAATTGCCCGTTTGTCTTGGAAAACGCGGTTATCTTCAACTCGCTTCCGCTTATTATTATCCTGCCGCCAGAATAGGTGAGCGAGAGCGACGAGGGGGAAAAGTTATCGACCGATATTATCCCGCTCGCCGTAATGCGCTTGCAATTTTCGATATTCAATACGTGCTGTTCGCTTTGCTCCATCTTCCGCCTCCGCAATATGTTTACGCTACTTAATTTATTACGGGGCGGCAAAGTTTATGATAGAGCGCGCCATGCGGGATAAGAAAAAAGCGGCGACAGAACGTCGCCGCCTATATTATTCTATGCCCTTTTTGAGCTTTGCGTTGGCTTTCGCGCGCAACTCGCTATCCAAAATGCGCTTTCTTATGCGGATATTTTTGGGAGTTATCTCCAAAAGCTCGTCGTCGGCGATAAACTCGAGGCACTCCTCCAAACTCATGCGCTTGGGGGTTATCAGCCTCAACGCCTCGTCCGACGAGGAGGAACGGGTGTTGGTGAGGTGCTTTGTCTTGCAGACGTTGACGTTTATATCCTCGCTCTTGGGAGACTCGCCGATGACCATTCCCTCGTACACGGGCGTGCCCGCGCCGATAAACAGCGTGCCCCTGCCCTGCGCGTTGAAAAGGCCGTAGGTGACCGCCTCGCCCGTTTCAAACGCAACGAGAGAGCCCGTGTTGCGGCGGGACAGATCGCCCTTATAGGGCTGATACTCGAAAAATATGCTGTTCATAACGCCCTCGCCCTTTGTCGAGGTCATAAATTCCGATTTATAGCCGAACAGGCCGCGGGCGGGGATAACAAACTCCAGCCTCGTCCTGTTGCCGATGGCCGACATATGCACAAGCTCCCCTTTGCGGTTGCCCATGCTCTGGAAAACGGCGCCCGTCGCGCTTTCCGGCACGTCAACGATGAGCCTTTCTACTGGCTCGCACTTGACCCCGTCTATTTCCTTATACATTACTCGGGGCGTGGAAACCTGAAACTCGTAACCGTCGCGCCGCATTTCCTCGATGAGAATGGACAGGTGCATCTCTCCCCTGCCGCAAACGCGATAGGAATCCGCCGAGCCCGTCTCCTCGACGCGCAGGGATACGTCGCGCAAAAGCTCCCTGAAAAGCCTGTCGTGAAGGTGGCGGGTCGTGACGAATTTACCGTCCTTTCCCGCAAAGGGAGAATCGTTTACGGAAAACGTCATCTCAACCGTGGGCTCTGTTATCTTGACGAATTTGTGCGGTTCGGGACATGCGGGACTGCACACCGTATCGCCTATGTTTATTCCCTCGAGGCCGCTGAAGCACACTATATCGCCCGCCTTTGCTTCCTGCACGGGCACGCGCTCCAACCCCTCTATCTGATAGAGGTTGGCTATCTTGCCCGGCTTGTTCAGATCCCTGTTGTTGTAATTTGTGACGACAACCGACTGCCCTGCCTGTATAACGCCGCGCTCTATTCTGCCGATGCCTATGCGGCCGACGTAATCGTTATAATCTATCGACGAGCACAAAAGCTGGGCCGCGCCATCCGTATCCACCTCCATGGGGCGGATATGGCTTAAAATCGTCTCGAAAAGCGGGGTCAGATCCTTGCCCTCTTCATTCAAATCGAGGGTGGCGGTGCCGTTTCTGCCCGAGCACCATACGACGGGCGACATGAGCTGGTCGTCGGAGGCGTTGAGCTCGAGCAAAAGCTCCAAAATCTCGTCCTGCACTTCGTTCAGCCGCGCGTCGGGGCGGTCTATCTTGTTGACCACGATAATCAGCCTGTGACCCATTTCAAGCGCCTTTTGCACGACGCCGTTTACCATCATCATTACCCTTTCCACCTCGCCCGAAAAATCGGCGTGGCCCGGAGTATCTACAACGTTTATCTTTACGCCCTTATAGTGTATGGACGTGTTCTTTGCGAGAATGGTTATGCCCCTCTCCCTCTCTATATCGCCCGAATCCATCACCCTTTCGTCCACCGCCTGATTTTCGCGGAAGGTGTGGGATTGCTTGAGCATTGCGTCCACGAGCGTCGTCTTGCCGTGGTCTACGTGCGCTATTATAGCCACGTTTCTTACATCGTCTCTTATCAAAACATTACCTCTGTAAAGTGAAAATTCTGCTTTAAGATTTTATACCCGCCGTATGCGCGCGGGCAAGTTTTTCGCGGTTATTTTTTGTAAAACTCGGGTTTTGTTTGTCTGTCAAACAATTTTAAAATTACGTTCATACAGTTGTTCGCCCCGTCGCCGCTTTCAAACGGGTTGGATATAAAACAGGCCTCGTACACCGCGTTGGTTATCGGGAGTTCTATACCGTACTTATCGCCCAGCTCTTTCATTGCCTTGGAAGTCATCACTCCCTCCGCAAGTTTATCGAATTTGTGGCCTTTGGACATCATCTCGCCGTACATTCTGTTGTG
This sequence comes from uncultured Clostridia bacterium, assembly GCA_947629695.1. Taxonomy (GTDB): domain Bacteria; phylum Bacillota; class Clostridia; order Christensenellales; family Borkfalkiaceae; genus Coproplasma. The sequence continues at coordinate 7,053 of CANREQ010000040.1, forward strand.
GGAATGGGGAGAAAACAGCGTCGTCTCGTAATCGCCGAGGTGCGCGAGCCCGTAAGCGGAGTTGAATTTGCCGCCCATAGCCGCAATAAGCGTGCCGACTTCAAATGCGCCGCGCGCCATCAACGGACCCTTTAAACTCTGGTATCCGCTTCCGTCAAGCACCCCCGCCGCAATGCCGAGTACGTTTTTTGCCGCCGCGCCTATCTCCGTGCCTATTATGTCGTTGCCGTAATAAAAGCGGATCAGATTGCTCTTGAAATTATCGGCGATATACTGCTTTAATTCGCCGTTGTAGGAATCTATTATCATGCAGTTGGGAACGCCGCGCGTAAACTCCTGAATGTGCCCCGGGCCCACCCAAACCGCGATCTTTTGCCTGTCAATGCCGCTTTCTATGAGTATTTCCGAAAGCCTTTTGCCCGTTTCAACCTCTATTCCCTTCATGCACAGCACGAAGATCTTATCCCGCACGGGATAGGCGGTGACCTTTTGCATATACTCCCGCAGGGCCTGCGAGCTTATGGATATGATTATTATATCGCTCGCGGAAAGGGCGTGGGAAAGGTTTGAGGTAAGCTCTATACTCCTATCCAAAGTGACGTATTCGTTTGCGCCCTTTTGTTTGAGCTCCTCATAGGCGGAGCGCCCCTCTTCCCCGCACAAAATGACGTCGTTTTTGAGCACGGTGGCCTGGTACCACGCTATAAAAGAGCCCCATCTTCCGCAACCGAGAACAGATATTTTCATAACAATTCCTTACATTTCCTTTCTTTCCGACAGCGCGCGGGAAAGGGTGACCTCGTCGGTGTACTCTATCTCGCCGCCTATGGGTATGCCGTGGGCAAGGCGCGTGACCTTCACGCCGAGCGGCTTTAATAGCTTTGCGATATACATCGCTGTGGCGTCGCCCTCGACGTCGGGATTGGTCGCCAGAATGACTTCCGCAACGCTTTCGTCTATGCGGGCGAGCAATTCCTTTATGCGTATATCGTTGGGTCCTATGCCGTCCATGGGGGAAATTACGCCGTGCAATACGTGATACACGCCCTTAAATTCCCTCAGCTTTTCCATGGCTATTACGTCTTTCGGCTCCTTGACCACGCAAATGACCGTCTTTTCGCGGCGGGCGCAGATCTCGCACGTCTCGCTCTCCGAAAAGTTGCCGCAGACCGAGCAATACTTAACCTTTTGCTTGCACTCGGTTATGCTCTCGGCAAATGCGCGGGCGTCCTCGGGAGACATATCGATTATCCTGTACGCGTACCTCAAGGCCGTCTTTTTTCCCACTCCCGGGAGCTTGGTGAATTGGTTGACAAGCCGCCCGATGGGTTCGATGAATGTATCCATTGACACCTCGGTTTATCAAAGCAAGCCGTTGAGGCCGCTGAAATTCCCCAAAGGCCCCATCTTGGCCTCGTACTCTTTATCCGCCTTTTTGTAGCCGTCGTTTATGGCGGCCATGATGAGGTCCTCCAGCATTTCCACGTCGTCCTCGTCGGTAAGATCTACCATTTCGGATATTTTACTGCCGAATTCTATGCCGTTTATGACCTTTTTGCCGTTCATATATACGACCACGGTCTCGTCACCCTCTTCGCCGCCGCCCGAAAACCCGAGCACTTCCATTTCGTCGAGCTCCTGCTCGGCCTTCTGCATCTGCTCCTGAATTTTCTGCGCCTGCTTCATCATGTTCTGCATGCCGCCGGGATTGCCGCCCCTGTAAGCCATAATTTCACCTCCGAAAAAGCCTTTTATTTTATCTCTATATCGTTGTCTTTAAAGTTATCCCTCAGCTCCCCGAGGGCCTTTTCATACTTGTTTTCGCCCTTTTGCTTTAAGCGTATTTCGAATGAAAACACGCCTATCTCCCGCAGTGCTTCGCCTATGAATTGCCTGTTTTCCTCGCGGTTGAGCGATCTGCATACAGCTTCGCTTTCGGTGAGGAGCACAAACTTGTCGCCCTCGAAAAAGCTTTCGAGGTCCATGCACAGCGTAAACAGCACCGCGTTTTTGCGCGTCGTGCGGAAGAGCCTTATGAATTTGCCGAACGCCGCCCGCTTATCCGCTTCCGACAGCGAGCCGACGTTTGACGGCGCCGCCCCGCTCTGCTCGAAGAGGGTGGATTGCTCGAAATTATCCCCACCGCCGGTTATTCCGCCCGCGCCTTGGTTTGCGGCGGGCGCGCTTCCCCCAAAGGGCGAGGGCGCAAACCCCTCCTCCAGCTCGGTTAAACGCGGCGCGATTCTATCGGCTTCCCTGCGCGTTTCTTCGCGGGGGACTTGCGTTTGCCCATTGCCGCCGAGGGCTTGCCGCGATATATCTTCGCGGGGGGCGCCGAGTTTATTCACATTCTCCGCCGGCGCGCTTGAAGGCAAGGGGCTTTTCGCTTCTTCGCTTGCCGGGGCTCTGTTTTGTGCCCCACGCTCCTCTGAGCCTTGACGTATCTGCACTTTTACGCCCTCTTTTACGGCGCGTTCCAACAGCTCTATCCTCGCGAGCAATGCCTCGTCGTCGCGCTCGGTCTGCGGGGTGGCCGCCTTAATTATCGCCGTTTCCAGCGTTATCCTGCCGTCAACCGCAAAGCGGAGTTCGCCTTCGACCGCCGCCAAAATTTCCGTGGCGCGCAAAATCGTGTGCCCGCCCGCGCCCGACGCAACCGCGTTGAGTGCCGAAAATTTTTCCTTGGGAAGGTTGAGTATCTGCTCCGCATTTCTGCAAGTTTTGGCTATCGCCAAGCCGTTGAAATAATCGAGAAGGTCGCGTAGCAACACGCCCACTCCCTTACCCGTCGAGAGCACGTTTTCCGTTGCGGTGAGCGCGTCACCCGCATTTCCCTCCACGACGGCCGAGGCGATCTCGCCTATCGCTTGGAAATCGGCTTTGCCGAGCACCTTGTTTACGTCCTCGTAGGTGAGCTTTCCGCGCGAATAGGAAGCGCACATATCGGCTATCGAAAGGCTGTCGCGCGCGCTCCCGTTGCCCGCGCGGGCTATTGCCGCAACGGCCTCGTCCTCGTACTCCTTGCCCGTCTTGCCGAGCACGTCCTTTATCAGGTTTTCGAGGTCGGCCTGGGGAATGAGTTTGAAATCGAAGCGCATACAGCGCGAAAGTATCGTTGCGGGGATCTTCTGCGGCTCGGTGGTGGCGAGAATGAACACGGCGTGGCGGGGCGGCTCTTCAAGCGTCTTCAGCACGGCGTTGAAAGCCGACTGCGTGAGCATGTGCACCTCGTCTATGATATACACCTTGTATTTTCCGTTTACGGGCGGATATTGCACCTTTTCGCGCAAATCGCGCATTTCGTCAACGCCGTTATTGGAGGCCGCGTCTATTTCCGATATGTCGAGGGCGGACCCGCCGGCAAGCGATAAACAGGTAGGGCACTTGCCGCATGGGGAGCCGTTTTGCGGGTTTTCGCAGTTTATTGCGCGCGCGAATATCTTGGCGAGGGTGGTTTTGCCCGTGCCGCGTGGTCCGCAGAAGAGATATGCGTGGCCTATTCTGCCCGTTTCTATCTGATTTCTCAATATCATTACGATGTGCTCCTGCCGCACCACTTCGTCGAACGTGGTCGGGCGGAATGTTCTGTAAAACGCAAGATAAGCCATTTTTATCCCCCTATCCTTTAGCATACAGCGCGCGCAGTTTGTTTTTCGCGCGCGAGACGGCGTTGTCCGTCTGTTTATAAGTGAGGCCGAGCGCGGAGGATATCTCCTGCATGGTCGCGCCGTCTACGTACATCCTGATGACTTTGTATTCGAGGTCGGATAAAACCGACTGCATCTTGCCCGCCGTCTCCGATTTTTCCTCGTCCTCGATTAAAATTTCTTCGGGGTCAACAGAGCCGGCCTTTCCGTCCGCCTCGGTTATGGGAACGCCGTCGTTTAGCGCGGCGTTTTTGCGGCTTTCCCCCTTTTTGACCGCGTCCACTATGCGGTTCCTTATACAGGCGTAGGCATAGGCGGCAAAGCCGCAATCGCCCTCGAAAGTCGTCATTGCGGAATACAGCCCGCACATTCCCTCCTGCACGAGGTCGTCCGTATCCCCGCCCGCGAGGAAAAACCTGCGCGCAACCGAGAGCACTTTGTTTTTATAGCGCACGAGGAGTTGTTCCCCCGCGCCCTTGTCCCCGCCGCGGAAGGAGCGGACAAGTTCTTCTTCAGTCATTGCCGAATAATCCATGGTTTACCGCTTTTTGAGTGCCTCATACGCCACAATGCCGAGCGCGACGGAGGCGTTAAGGGAATTGACCTTGCCGCGCATGGGAAGCGACACGACGAAATCGCACTTTTCGCGGGTGAGCTTTCTCACCCCGCTGTCCTCGCCGCCCACCACGAGGGCGACTTTGCCCGAAAAATCCACGCCGTAAACGCTTTCTCCGTCGGCCTCGAGCGCGTACAGCCAATAGCCGTTTTGCTTCAATTTATCTATCGCGCCGTTTAAAGAGCGCACCTTTGCCACCTTTACGTGGTTTGCCGCGCCCGCCGAAATGCGTATTACCGCTTCGGTCACCGACGCGCTGTTGTTCGCGGGAATTATCACGCCGTCCGCGCCGGTGCACTCCGCAATCCTTATTACAGAGCCGAGGTTATGCACGTCCTCTAAACCGTCGCAGAGTATTACCATGCCGCACGGGCCGTTAATTATTTCATCGAGTTCCGCGTATCTATAATCGGAAGTTACGGCTATAACCCCCTGGTGCCTGCCCGTGACGCTGAGTTTGTCCAGCGCGCGCTTATCGGCAAACTGCACGCGCACGCCCCTTTCACGTGCCTCGGCAAAGATGCGGGCAAGCGTACCCTGCGCGCCCTTTTCAAGCACTATCTTTTCTATTGTCCTGTCCGTTTTGAGAAGCTCCAAAACGGCATTTCTGCCCTCTGTATTCATTGCGCGCCCTCGATTATGAGAGAGATCCTTTCGTACTGCCCCGTAAGATACAAGTAGCCCAAAACCGCCTCGAAGCCCGTGGAACGGTTATACTCGTTGGCGGTGGCGTTTTTGCTCTTCGTTGCCTTTTTTGCGTTGCGGCCGCGGCGGAAAACGGCCGCTTCCTCTTCAGTGAACAGCCCTTCCGCCCTCTCCAGAAGTTTATTCTGACCCTTTGCGGAGACGACGTCGGCCGTGCGCTTTTGCAAGAGGGATACGGGGCGATCGGTATTTTCCACCTCTTTTGCCCGCACGTAAAGGGAATAAACCGCGTCGCCTACAAACGCCAGCGTGACGGGGCTTAAAAGCCTCGCTTTTTCCGCGCTCATTTTTTCAAACAATCCGTACAAAACGCACCCCCGTACCCGCATAATTATACGCATATTATTTTACCATAACGGCATAAAAAAATCAACAAAACAATAGTATATAGCGTGAAAACAATATTCATTAAAAAAAGTTTTTTGGCCGGCGTGGCTCTCATCATCGCCGCAGGGGTTATAATCGGGCTGTGCGCGGGCTTTGCCGCCAAGCAGGCGGCGGCGACCGACCCCGATATGCCGACCGTCGTAATAGACGCGGGGCACGGCGGAATAGATAACGGCGTAGTGGGCGTTAAAAGCGGCGCGGACGAGGCGGATATAAACCTCGCCATAGCGCGCTATATCAAAG
>CANREQ010000041.1 GCA_947629695.1 uncultured Clostridia bacterium
CGTCAAGCAAAGTTACGGTATAGGACTTCGCCTTGTCTACGGGGTTCCAGGTTACAAGCTCGGTATTGGGGTCAACGGTAAGGCCGGTGACTTTATCGAGAGAACGTGTAAACGTGTATATTTCGGAAGTTGATGTTACATAACCGCTCTTTACCGCCTTGACGATAAACGAAATGCCGTCTGCCGTCATGTCGCAGTTGTTGAACGACCAGCTGGTCTCGGTTCCGAGGTTAATATCTTCGTGATTGTGTCCGGGGTTGCCGCAATCTACGGTGAGCAGGTATTGCTCCGCATTGGTAACGGAATTGAATTTGAAGGTCGTTTCGCCGACAACATCGAATACCGATACGCGCGCGAGCGCCTTATTTATATAATAAAGCGTCGTGGTTTTGCCGCTCTGCTCTACGGTTACGGTGTATTCGCCCGCTTCTTTCGAGGTGAAATCGAATGCGTACTTGCCCGTTGCAACGGTGTCGCTGTACTTCTTCCCGTCGGGAGCCTGTATGGTGACCGTATAACGGTTGTTTACGCCGCCCGAAGTGATCTCGACGCCGCTGTCGGTTACGGTCGCAACGGGGTTGCCGTTATCCCATACCGCATAGAGGGTGATATTCTCGCCGATGGGCTGCTCTATCTCGTAGCGATAGGAAAGCTTATCGGGAGTATAGCTTTGGGAAACGTACCAGCCGACAAACGTCGCGCCCGACTTTACGGGGGTGGGAAGCTCAAACAGCATGCCGCCCGTCGTCGTTACGGAAGGAATTTCCGATACGCCCGTGCCCGCGTTGAATTTTACGGTAAACTCGGTCGCGAGCTTATCGACATAGCGCGCATACAGAGTTATATCCGAACGAACGGGGTCGTCGAACGTATATCTTTCCTTAAACGAATTGTTATCGGTGTACCAGCCCGCAAATGCCTTATCGCCGTTGGTGGGATTGCCGGGTTTGTTCGCCGTCTTTCCGTTAAGCACGCTTTCCGACGATACGGCCGAGCCGCCGTTGGAATTGTAGCTTACCGTGTAATTCACTTTCTTGAGGAAAGTATAGGGCACCGATTTGTACGTGAACGTCAAATAATCAGCGCCGAGGGTCATGGGAAGGTCGGCTTCCGAAGAATCGGAAAACTTCAGGTTGACCGTTGTACCGTCAACCGAATACGTGCCCTTCTTTTCACCTGCACCGAGGTCGAACTTAAACTCGTCGCCGTTTTCAAGGGTGATGAGATACTCGGTGCCGGAGGCGTCGTAATAATATACGCCGGACTCGGGACCGGGATCGGGCTTCGGTTGTGTTTTCTTTTTGCAGCCGACAGCCAGAACCGTACCGCATGCAAGCGCTACCGTCAGAATGACGAACAACCAAGAAAACAAGTGCTTCTTAAACTGCATACCATCTCTCCTTTTCTTATTTTTTAGCCTGCGCCGCATTTTGGCTTTAACGCGTTTTGCGCGCTTTGTCCGCAATGCGGTGACAGACAGAGATTCCGATAGTTTTTTTATATTGTTATAATTATATAATTTAAATATTTATAATGTCAAGAAAATTTTGCATATTTTTTTATAAAAATAGAATATATTTATAATAAATTTTTCTTATGGTTATCGTGGCTAAAAACTCCCCTTTTAGCTGAAAAAAGCGCAAAATTACCAAATTTTTCAATCAAAAAACCTGTCAAACATGCTAAATTTGACCAATTTAACCACAATTTTATCAATTTTTAACTATTATTTGCAAATGGCTAACATTTATTGAAAACTATTATAATTTACCCGTCTTTTATAGTCCGTTTCTTTTATGCACGAAAAGGCGTTTATACATAAATTTATGCATAATATTCATTTTATGTGTAATGAAAAAACGTGACGGAAACTCGGTTTGTCATCCGGCCGGGTGGAAATCGGGTAGAAAAATTTTTCGATTTTCGGTGCGGCGGGGTGATTTCCGCCGTGCCTTCAGGCACAAAAAAGGTTTATAAAAACAAAAAAGCCGGAGCGATAAAGTCCGACTTTTTATTATGTCCATTACTGTTTAAGAGGTGCGGCCCGGGTTATTTCACCGCGCTTTCCTCTATTTATATAAGTCTGTTGAGCTTACAGCTTTCGAAGCCCGCGCTCCAGAATTTTTCGAGCGGCAGGCCCTTGACGATGCAGGTGACAGCGCAATTCATCGCGCCGTGCCCCACTATCAAAACATCCTTCCCGCTTTTGACGAGCGGCAGAATTACCTGCTCCAGAATTTCCCCGGTGCGGGAAAAAAGTTGCGCGAAGCTCTCCGCGCCCTTGGGCGGGATGTAATCTTGCGGGGCGGCGAAAAACGCCTTCATCGGGCCGTCCTTTGCCGGGAAGCTGTCCTCCTCACCCTCGCAGACGCCGAAGCGCATTTCGGTGAGCCTGTCGTCGCAAATTATCTGCACACCGCGCCCCTCCAGGAGGATTTCCGCCGTCTCCTTTGCGCGTGAAAGCGGCGAGCAATAGCACAAATCGAAGTGCACGTCCGCGTATCTTTTTGCGGCTTCGCGCGCTTTTGTTCTGCCTTGCCCGTTAAGGGGAATATCCGTACCGCCCTGAAGCTTACGCGCGACGTTCCAATCGGTCGTCCCGTGGCGCATGATGTACAACATTTTCGAATTAAAATCTCCGCCAAATAGCGTTTTCTTTTGAGTTATTTGTCTTTTTCGGTCTTTTTCTGCCTTTTATAGCGCGCTTTTAAAATCAGATTATTTTGCGCTTAAAACATGCTCGAAATTAACGCCGTAGAAGTGCGATTTATCGGTGGCGCGTATGCAGTTCGCGACGAAAAGACCCGCCTCCTTCGACGCCTTTTCAAGGCTTTGGCTGTTGAGATACACGGCGGTGAATACCGAGGCGAAGATGTCGCCCGTGCCGTGATATCTGACGGGTAATTTTTCCTCGAAAACATATACGAATTTTTTGCCGTCGTAGATGGCTTCGCCTATTTTTCCGCCGAGTTCGGCTCCCGTCAAAACTACGGTCGCGCCCGTCAGGTCATATGCGTTTTTGACGACCTGTTCGATATACTCGCGGTCGTACTCCTCCCTGTATTCATCGCCCGTGATATAGCACGCTTCGGTGAGGTTGGGCAGGATTATATCCGCGCTCTTCAAAAGGTCTGCCATCGCTTTGACGTATTCGCCGTCAAATCCGCCGTAGAGCTTACCGTTGTCGCCGAACGCCGGGTCGATGATCACCGGCGCGCCGTCTGCGGAAAACTCCGCAAAGCACCTCTTCGCGACGGGCATAAGCGAGGTCTTGCCGAGATAGCCGAGATAAAACGCATCGAATTTTATTCCGTTATCCGCCCAACCCTTCAAAATATTGTCCATTTCGGGCGCAAGATCGAGATACGACCAAGTGGGAAACATTGTGTGATTGGATAGCACCGCGGTGGGCAAAACGGCCGCCTCCACTCCGTAGGCCGAAAGCACGGGAAGCGCGACGGTCAGCGAACACTGCCCTACGCAGGACAGATCCTGCATGGTCAAAATCCTCTTGCTTAACATAAAAATACCTCTTATTTTGATTAGTCGGGCATTATATTAGCACGGTTTGATATTATTTCAATAACCAAATTGATTTAATTTAATAATACCAGCCTGCAAATACAAACGGCCGGAGGAATTTTCCGCGTTGCCGCTTCGCTCCCGCCGACCGGTATAAGAGCCGAATTGTCCGTTTATTTCCCGTCGTATATCAATACGCCCTCGCGAAATAGACGGTGTGTTTTGCGGGTTTCCCGCATACGGCGCACACTTCGTGTTGCAGCTCCTCCGAAAGGACGCGCGACGAAGCGGCGGTTTTTTCCTTTATCTTATCCTCGCACTCGCGGCAACCGCACCAACCGGCGAGCACGAAATTACCGCCCTCGACGGCGCTTAAAATGCCCTGAAGGTCGTTTGCCTTTACGATTCTTTCGTCTCTTGCGGCGCGCGCGGACTCGAGCATATCTGTCTGTATGCTTTCAAGAAGATCTGCGACGCATTTTTCCAGCCCTTCGAGGGGATACTCCGCCTTTTCGCACCTGTCGCGGCGGAAGAGCATTACTTTGCCCGCCTCGAGGTCGCGGGGGCCCACTTCTATCCTTACGGGCACGCCGCGCATCTCCCACTCGTTGAATTTCCAGCCGGGAGAGCGGTCGGAATTGTCCAAAAGCACGCGCACGCCCGCCTTTTCAAGATCCCCTTTGATTTTTTCGCACGCTTCCAAAACTCCGCCCTTCTTCGCGGCGATGGGCACGATGACGGCCTGCGTGGGCGCAACTTTAGGGGGAAGAACGAGGCCGCGCTGGTCCCCGTGCGCCATAATAAGCGCACCTATTAAGCGGGTGGAAACTCCCCAGCTGGAAGTATATACATACTTCTGTGTGCCGTCTTTATCGAGGAATTTTATATCGAACGCCTTTGCAAAGTTCTGTCCGAGGTAATGGGAAGTGCCCGATTGAAGGCTCTTGCCGTCCTTCATCATGGCTTCCATGCCATATGTGGCGACGGCGCCCGCGAACTTCTCCTTTTCCGTCTTTTTGCCGCAAATTACGGGAATTGCCAGCACGTTTTCGGCGAATTCCTTATATACGCCCAACATTTTGTGCGTTTCCTCTATGGCCTCTTCCTCCGTGGCGTGAGCCGTGTGCCCTTCCTGCCATAAAAACTCCGAGGTGCGCAAAAAGGGTCTGGTCGTCTTTTCCCAGCGCATTACGTTCGCCCATTGGTTCATGAGGACGGGCAAGTCGCGGTAGGACTGTATCCATTTGGAATACATGTTGCCGATTATCGTCTCCGACGTGGGGCGGACGACCAAGGGCTCGGCGAGCTGTTCCCCGCCCGCGTGGGTCACGACGGCTACTTCGGGGGCGAAGCCTTCGACATGCTCCGCCTCTTTTGTCATAAAGCTCATGGGAATGAGCATGGGGAAATACGCGTTACTGTGTCCCGTCGCCTTAAAGCGGACGTCGAGCTCGTGCTGGATATTTTCCCAAATCGCATAGCCGTAGGGGCGGATTACCATTGTGCCCTTGACGGGGCCGTAGTCCACAAGCTGGGTCTTTTTGCATACGTCGGTATACCATTGGGGGAAATCCTTTTCTATGTCGGCGATATTTTCGACAAATGTATCTTTTTCGTTAGCCATAAATTTAACCGTGTGTTCCTGTAATTTTCGCTTAACGATGATTATATCACAACGCGAGACAAAAATAAAGTGTTTGCGGCGGCAATTTCAAAAAAACAGATAATTAAATTAGTACTCAATTAGTTGAAATGAAGAAAAAAATAATGTATAATGAAATTGCTATGGAAAATAAAAATTACGGCTTTTTAAAGAGCGGCACGGATATTCGCGGGATAGCGATAAAATCCTCCTCGCACGGCGTGGAATTGACGGACAAAGCTGTTTACGACCTCGCTTGCGCCTTTTTGTATTGGCTTTCGGAGAAACTCGGCAAGGAAAAGCCCAAAATCGCGCTGGGGAACGACGTGCGCATCTCCTGCGACAGAATAGCCGCCGCAGTCAAAAAAGCCGCCTCGGAGAGCGGTTGCCCGCTTGTTTATTGCGGGGAGTGCTCCACCCCTTCCATGTTTATGTTGCTCAAAAAGAGCGACTTCGGCTGTGACGCTTCGATAATGATAACCGCTTCCCATTTGCCTTACGACAGGAACGGCTTGAAGTTTTTCACTCAGGACGGCGGGCTCGAATCGGGAGATATAGACGAGATAATCGCGCTTGCGGAGCGCGGACAAAAGCTCGCGGCGGAAAACGCTGGCGAATACGAAGAAAGATCCTATATGGACGATTATTGCCTCGGGCTGGTCGGAATGGTGCGCGACGGGTGCGGCAGGGAGCGTCCTTTACAAGGGCTTAAAATTATAGTTGACGCGGGCAACGGCGCGGGCGGATTCTTCGCCGAAAAGGTGCTTGCCCCTCTCGGCGCGGATACGCATGGAAGCCAATTTTTAGAACACGACGGGCTGTTTCCCAATCACATACCCAATCCCGAGGACAAGGGTGCGGTGCAGTCTTTGTGCCGCGCGGTGATAAGATGCGGCGCGGACCTCGGAGTGATTTTCGATACGGACGTTGACAGAGCGGGCCTCGTTGACAGAAACGGCGAGGAAATCAACCGCAACAGGCTGATCGCGCTGACCGCCGCCACTTTGATAAAGGAAAAGGGCGGCACGATTGTCACCGACAGCGTGACGAGCGACGGGCTCACCGATTTTATAGAGAGCCTCGGCGGCACGCACGTGCGCTTTAAGCGCGGATACAAAAACGTAATAGACGAAGCGATACGCCGCGAAAACAACGGCGAATATTGCCCGCTTGCCATGGAGACGAGCGGACATGCGGCTTTCAAGGATAATTACTTCCTCGACGACGGGGCGTATCTCGTATGCAGATTGCTTATAACCCTCGCAAAGCAAAGCGCGAACGGGACGCGGCTGACTTCCCTCATCTCCTCCCTCGAAATGCCCGCGGAAGAGGCGGAAGTGCGCATAAGCTTCAACGAAAAGAGCGTGAATTTCAAATGCGAGGGCAAAAGGGTCATAGACGAGATCAAATATTTTGCCGCTCTGGGTAAAGAGTGTACTCTTGCGCCCGTCAACTACGAAGGGGCGCGCCTCAATTTCGGCAAAGACGGCGGAGACGGATGGGCGCTTTTGAGAATGAGCGTGCACGACCCCGTAATTCCCGTAAACTTCGAGAGCAACACGCCCGGCGGAAATAAAATAATGGCTAAAAAGCTATACTTTACTTTGAAGAAATATCCCTTCCTCGACATAACCAACCTCGAGAAATTTATTTGGGATTGACGAATTTTTAAAACGGAATTTAAATTACGACAAAACGCACGCGGAAAAGCGGCGGAAATATAAGGAGAAAATAAAAAATGTCAGTACAGCAGAAAAGCGTAGACACTATCAGAGTGCTTTCGGCCGAAGCTATCGAAAAGGCAAAATCGGGTCACCCCGGCATCTGTTTGGGCGCGGCTCCCATAGGATATGAGCTGTTTGCCGATTTCCTTTCGTTCAGCTACAAAAATCCCAAGTGGGACAACCGCGACAGGTTTGTACTTTCGGCGGGGCACGGCTCTATGTTATTGTACTCCCTGCTTCACCTCTTCGGATATGACGTGACCAAGGAAGATATTATTGCGTTCCGCCAGCTCGGTTCGCGCACGCCCGGCCACCCCGAATACGGCAAGACGGACGGCGTAGAGACATCTACCGGGCCCTTGGGCCAAGGCGTGGGAAACGCGGTCGGATTTGCCGTCGCGGAGGCGCATCTCGCGGCGCTTTTCAACAGGCCCGGCTTCCCCATCGTCGATCACTTCACCTATGTGCTGACCGGCGACGGATGCCTTGAAGAGGGCATCGGTTACGAGGCTTGCTCCTTTGCGGGCACGCAGAAGCTGGGTAAACTCATCCTCCTTTACGACAACAACGATGTGACGATAGAGGGCGACATGCGCGTGACCTTCGGCGAGGACACCGCCACGAGATTTATGGCTCAAGGCTGGCAGGTCATCCGCGTTGACGACGCGAACAACCTCTACGCGTTAAAGACGGCGATAGAGCGCGCGAAGAGCGATCTTACCCGCCCTTCGATAATAATATGCAAGACAAAGATAGGGTACGGCTCCCCCCTCGTCGGGTCTGCCGACTGCCACGGCGCGCCCCTCGGCGAGGAGAACGTCAAAAAGCTCAGGGAAAATCTGCATTGGACGCAACCCGAGTTCGAGGCGCCCGAGGACGTCAAGGCGCACTGTCTGGCGATAGCCGAGGAAAAGTGCCTGGCCGAAGAACAGTGGAACGAGCTGTTCGCCAAATACGAAAGGAACTATCCCCTTCTCGCCGCACAGTACAAGCAATTCATGAACGGCTTGCCCGATTTCAACGCCGTGGAAAACGGACTGAGTTGGGATAAGCCCGAAGCTACGAGGAGTTGCGGCGGCAAAATACTCAACGCTATCGCAAAGAACATGCCCAATATCATGAGCGGCTCCGCCGACCTCGCTCCCTCCACCAAGACGGAGCTTACCGGACAGGAATACTTCTCGCCCGAGCACAGGGAAGGAAGCAATATACACTTCGGCATACGCGAGCACGCTATGAGCGCGATATGCAACGGTATTGCCCTGCACGGCGGCTTGAGGGCGGTCTGCTCCACATTCTTCTCGTTTGCGGACTACATGAAAGCGGGCGTGAGAATGAGCGGCATAATGAAGCTGCCCGTAATTTACGTGATGACGCACGACTCCATAGGCGTCGGCGAGGACGGACCCACGCACCAGCCCATGGAACAGCTTATTTCCATGCGCTCTATACCCAACGTAAACGTGTTCCGCCCCTGCGACGGAAGAGAGACGCTGGAAGCGTACATTTCGGCGTTTACCTCGGGAAATCCCACGGTCATAGTGGAAACGAGGCAGAATTTGCCCGTACAGGAGGGAAGCAACAAGGACGCATCGAGGGGCGGATATGTGCTGTCCGACTGCGAGGGCGAGCCCGACGTGTTGCTTATCGGCACGGGTTCCGAAGTGCAGGTGTGCATGGAGGCCAAAAAGTTGCTTGAAAGCGAGGAGATCAAGGCGCGCGTCGTCTCCCTCCCCTGCATGGAGATATTCGATAAGCAGGACGAGGAATACAAGGACAGCGTTTTGCCCAAAGCCGTCAAGGCGAGGGTGTGCGTCGAAGCGGCCAGCCACTTCGCATGGTACAAGTACTGCCGCGACTACGGCGAGCTTGTGACGATGACGGGATTCGGCGTTTCCGGGCCTGCAAAACAGCTATTTGAGTACTTCGGCTTTACTGCCGAAAACGTTGCCGCAAAGGCAAAGCTCTCCATAGAAAACGTGCAAAACGACAGATACAGCCATTAAGATTTCGTTTTAAAAGCCCTGCGCCGGTCACGGCGCAGGGCTGATTTTTTGCTTTTTTTGGTTTTTACTTTATTTATTTGCCCGCGGCGAGGTTCTCCCTTGCGGTGGCGAGCATGAGTTTAATGCGGTTTTCCTGGTTTACCCTTGTCGCAGACGGGTCGTAATCGACGGCTACGACATTTTCATTCTCGTAAAAGCTCTTCAACGTGCGCACGACGCCCTTGCCCGCGATATGGTTGGGCAGGCACCCGAAGGGCTGTGCGCATACTATATTGCCCACTCCCGTCTCGGCGAGCGCGGCCATTTCGGCGGGAATAAGCCAACCCTCCCCCATTTTCACGCCTTGGTTTATGACCTTGTCCGCACATTTGCGCAGATGTTCGAAATCGTGAATTGGCTCAAAGCCGCTGTTTCTTTGTATGAGCTTGATGACCTTCATCTGCTTTGCGTGCACGATTTTGTAAAGCAGTTTGTTTATGCGCCAGAACATGTTCCTGCGGCCGTAATAATAGCCGTCGTTTATGTTGTTTACCATGCAGTAGAGCACGAAATCCATAAGCGCGGGGACTACGGGCTCACAATTTTCGGACAGGAGAAATTGCTCTAAATGGTTGTTGCCGAGATATGCGTATTTGACGTAAATCTCGCCGACTATGCCCACCTTTACTTTCTTTTCCTCTGTGCGGCGCACCGCGTCGAAGGCCGTTATTATGCGCTTGTTTATCCCGCCGAAATTTTTATAGCGGCGGGAGGCAAAGCTGTCCGTTATCTCCTTTACGAGAATATCGCGCACCGCGTCCGCACTGCCAGGTGTCTCTTCGTAGGGCTTTGTCTGATTGTAGCACCACATCAGCGTATCGCCGTAGAAAATGGCGTAAATGAGCTTGAGCATGAGCTTTAAGCCCAATTTGAAGGACGAAGATTTTTCCAGACCCGAAAAGTTAAGAGAGATGACGGGCACCTGGGGGAACTCCGCTTTAAGCGCCTTTCTTATCAGCGGTATGTAGTTGGAAGCGCGGCAACCGCCGCCCGATTGGGTTATCAGAACCGCCGTTTTGTCCAAATCGTATTTGCCGCTTTTGAGCGCGTCGATATACTGCCCGACGACGCAAAGGCAGGGATAACACGTATCGTTGTGCACATGTTTCAAGCCCTCGTCGATAACCGTGCGGGAGTCGTTTTTGAGGATCTCGACGTCGTACCCTTCCTGCTTCAAAAGCCCCTCTATTATGGCGAAATGCCACGGGAGCATATCGGGAATGAGTATTTTGTGCGTCTTTTTGTATTCGTCTTTCCACAGCGGGAAATCGTCCGTGTAATTTACTTCTTTTATCTCTTCCATAGCTTATTTTGCGGCGTGCCGCTCCTTTTCCTCTATGGCGGCGAGCATGCTCCTCAAGCGGATCTTGACTACGCCCAAATTGTTTATCTCGTCTATCTTTATCTGCGTGTACAGCTTGCCGTTCTTTTCCATTATCGCGCGCACCTCGTCGGTAGTTATCGCGTCTATGCCGCATCCGAAGGAGACAAGCTGGACGAGGTTTACCCCGTCCGTCTTAGAGGCGAAGTCCGCCGCACGGTAAAGCCTTGCGTGATAAGTCCACTGGTTGAGTACGTTTACCTTGACCTTGCTCCCCTTTTCGAACACGCTGTCCTCGGAGAGCACCGCAAACCCGAGGGAGGTCAACAGCTTGTTGATGCCGTGGTTTATCTCCGCGTCGAGGTGATAGGGTCTGCCCGCCAGAATAACCGTTTGCTTGCCCTGAGCCTTTGCCTTTTGCAAAATTTCATCCGCCTTGCGCTTTATATCTGCATGATATGCGTCCAGCCGCGCAAAGCCCTCGTCGAGCGCCTTTTCGATCTGCTTCTTTTTTATGCCGAAGGGCTTGAAAGTTTTCGCAAGCTTCGAGACTGCGCTCTTTCTCTCGTTCAGATCGAGATAGGGCATTATGAAATTTTCGTCGTTGAGCCGCTCGTTATTGGCCTTCAACAGCTCCGGATAATACGCGACGATGGGGCAATTGTAGTGATTTACCGAGCAATGTTCGTCTAAATTGTAGCTTTCGCAGGGGAAGAATATGAAGTCCACGCCCTTGTCGAGAAGGCTTTCTATGTGCCCGTGGGTGAGCTTTGCGGGATAACAGGCCGTATCGCTTGCCACGGTGTGCTGACCCTTGAAGTAGAGCTGACGGTTGGATTTGTCGCTTAAAACCACTTCGAAGCCCAAACTTTCGAAAAATCCAGCCCACACGGGGAGCTGTTCGTACATTACGAGTTGCAGGGGAAGTCCCACCTTTCCCTTTGCTCCCTTTGTGCCCTTGACGCACTCCAAAAGCCGCTTTTGCTTGTAAGCGTAAATATCGAGCTCGTCCGAGGCGGGTTTGAGGCCCGCGCCGCGCTCGCATTTGTTGCCCGACACATACCTTCTTCCGTCGCCGAACGTGATGAAATTGACGTTGCAGTTAGACGTACAGCCGTGGCAGTTGCTCGATTTCGATGAATATGTAAAGGTTTTGAGCTCCTCTTCGGTCAACGTCGTACTGTTTTCCCCGATGTTTTCCTTTGCGTAGAGGGCCGCGCCGAACGCGCCCATAAGACCCGCAATGCCGGGGCGGATGACCTGCTTGCCCGTCTCCTTTTCAAACGAGCGCAAAACCGCGTCGTTGAGGAACGTGCCGCCCTGCACCACTATATTGTCGCCGAGCTCATCCGCGCTCTGCGCGCGGATGACCTTGTATATTGCGTTTTTGACTATTGACGAGGACAGCCCCGCCGAAATATCATCTACGCCCGCGCCCTCTTTCTGCGCCTGTTTTACGGCGCTGTTCATGAATACCGTACAGCGGGAGCCGAGTTCCACGGGGTGTTTGGCATACAGGCCGCACTGAGAGAATTTATCTATTTCCATGCCCATGGCGCGCGCGAATGTCTGGATAAAGGAGCCGCAACCCGAGGAACACGCCTCGTTTAGCATGATGGAATCTATCGCGCCGTTCTTTATCTTGAAGCACTTTATGTC
>CANREQ010000042.1 GCA_947629695.1 uncultured Clostridia bacterium
TCCTCGCGGGTATTGCAGATCAGCACGCCCTTCCCTAACGCCAGTCCGTCCGCCTTCAAAACTATGGGCGCGCCCTCTTTCCTGACATATTCCAGCGCATCGCCGTAATCGGAAAAGGTCGCCGACTTCGCGGTGGGAATGTTGTATTTGTGCATAAGATCCTTGGCGAAGGCCTTGCTCGCCTCGATTATCGCCGCGTTTTTATTGGGGCCGAAACAGCGTTTGCCTATTCCCTCCAGCGCGTCAACAATGCCTATCGCAAGGGGATCGTCGGGCGCGACTACATAGTAGTCGATTTGCGGATTTGCCAGCGCGAAAGCTTTGACGGCTTCCGCGTCCATGTAGTCCACGTTGACGTTTTGGGCGATTTCCGCCGTACCCGCGTTGCCCTTCATGCAATAGAGTTTATCCACGCGCTTGCTCTTTTTGAGCGCCTGCAATATGGCGTGTTCCCTGCCGCCGTTTCCTATGACCAAAACCTGCATAATTTTATCCCGTAAATCTTCTTTGTTTTTTTAATTTATCAGTGCTTGAAATGTCTGTCGCCGACAAATACCATGGCTATGCCCGCTTGGTTGCAAGCTTCAACCGATTCCTTGTCGCGGATGGAGCCGCCCGGCTGGATTATGGCGGTTATGCCCGCCTTTACGCACTCCTCCACGCAATCGGGGAAGGGGAAGAACGCGTCCGAAGCCATGACCGAGCCCTTTGCCTCGCCGCCCGCGTGGGCTATCGCCTGTTGCGCCGCCCAGATGCGGTTGGTCTGCCCCATGCCTATGCCCGTCGTCCTGCCGCGTTTGCCTATGACTATCGCGTTGGATTTTGTGTGCTTGACGACGCGCCAGGCAAACATCATCGCCTCAACCTCTTCCTCTGTGGGGGCGCGGTCTGTCACGACACCCGTGCCGTAGACGGTCTTTGTCTTGCCCGTGGGAAGGACGCTTTCCTCTACCTTTGCCTTATTCACGAACAAATTCATGTCCTCGTTTGCAATCAGACACTCGTCGTAGCCCTGCACGAGCAAGCCGCCGTACACCTTTTTCATGTCGCGCGCCGTGCTCTCCCTGCGGGCGGAAATATCGTCTATCTGCAAAAGGCGGATATTTTTCTTCTGTTCGAGTATTTCGAGGGCTTCCTTTGAATAGGAAGGAGCCATTACTATTTCTATGAAAATTTTATTGATCTCCTGCGCGGTAGCCGCGTCCACCTCGCCGTTTATCGCGAGGATACCGCCGAAAACCGAGACGGGATCGGATTCATACGCGCGCATGTACGCTTCGTAAATGTCCTTGCCCGTGCCCACCCCGCAGGGGTTTGCGTGCTTGCAGGCCACTACCGCGGGGGTTGAGCCGAACTCCTTTAAAAGCTCCAGCGCGCCGTTCGCGTCGTTTATGTTGTTATAAGAAAGCTCTTTGCCCCAAAGCTGTTTTGCAGATGATAAGCTCCCCTTGCGGGTGAACGGCTCCTTATAAAATACCGCCGACTGCTGGGGATTTTCTCCGTAGCGGAGCTCCTGCGCCTTTTCGTATGCA
Organism: uncultured Clostridia bacterium; assembly: GCA_947629695.1. Classification (GTDB taxonomy): domain Bacteria; phylum Bacillota; class Clostridia; order Christensenellales; family Borkfalkiaceae; genus Coproplasma. The sequence continues at coordinate 1,533 of CANREQ010000042.1, forward strand.
AAGGTTATCGTGTCGGGATACTCTATGCCCAGCTGTGAGGCGAGATAGTTGGAAATGAGGCTGTCGTACACCGCCGTGTGCGCGAAAACCTTGTATTGAAGATATTTCTTCGTCTCGAGCGTAACGCCGCCGTTTGCAAGCTCCTTCAACACGAGAGCGTAATCGTTGGGGTCAACTATTACCGCCACGTCCTGATAGTTTTTGGCCGCCGCCCTTATCATCGTGGGGCCGCCTATATCGATATTTTCTATGCACTCGGCAAAGTCCGCGCCCCTCTCCAGCGTAGCTTTGAAGGGATAGAGGTTTACGCAGACTATATCTATGGTGTTTATGTTGAGCTTTTCGAGCTGTGCCATATGCTCCGGATTGGAGCGCATTGCCAAAAGCCCCGCGTGGACATTGGGGTGAAGGGTCTTTACCCTTCCGTCGAGGCACTCGGGAAAGCCCGTTATCTCCGAAATGCCGATGACTTTGAGGCCCGCCTTTTCAAGCGCCTTTGCCGTGCCGCCCGTCGAAATGATTTCAAATCCGTTTTCGGCGAGACCCTTGCAGAAATCCACCACGCCCGCTTTGTCCGATACGGATACGAGCGCCCTTTTCTTCATTTCCATAAATTTATATCTCCGGTTTTTATTTTTACGGTTTTTGTGTTGCGGCTTATTTTATTTCCACATGTCTGCCGCGCTTTATTATCTTGCCCTCGCACAGCTTTTTGACGCAGAAGGGCAACAGCTCGTGCTCTTTTTCAAGTATGCGGGATTGCAGACTTTCGGGAGTATCGTCCTCTTCCACTTTCACGCAGACCTGCGCGATTATCGCGCCGCCGTCGGGCACTTCGTTTACGAAATGCACCGTGCAGCCCGAAACTTTCGCGCCGTAGTCGAGCACGGCCTTGTGGACGTTGAGCCCGTACATTCCCGCGCCGCAAAATGCGGGAATGAGCGAGGGATGTATGTTTATTATCCTGTCTTGAAAACTTCTTATAAAGCTTTCGGGAATTATCTTGAGCCAGCCGGCGAGCACGATGTAATCAACGCGGTTCATATTGAGGAAATATGTAAGCCGCGCGTACAGCTCCTCCAGGTCGGGATAGTCCTTTTTGGCGTAAACCGCGGCGGTAATGCCGTGCTTTTTCGCCCTGTCTATCGCGCCTATGCCCTCCTTGGAGGCGATGAGGCAGACTATATCGCAAAAATGCTCTTTCACGTTCGCGTCGATTATGGATTGGAAATCCGTCCCGCCGCCGCTCGCAAATACGGCTATGCGCTTTTTCACAGCAGTTTCACTCCCTTGCCTTTTACCGTTTTGCCTATGACCGCACAGCTTTCGCCCGTGCTTTCAAGTTGGGCGATCGTCGCCTTTACATCGCGTTCATCGACGCATACTACCATACCTATGCCCATATTGAAGGTGTTGTAAATCTGCGCGTCGGATATGCCGGCACGCTGTTGCATTACCTTGAAAACGGCGGGCACTTCGTAGGAATTTTTGACTATCTCGCACCCTATTCCCTCGGGGAAAATGCGGGGGATATTTTCGATAAATCCGCCGCCCGTGATGTGCGCTATGCCCTTGACGTTGACCTTCTCTATGAGCGAGAGAATGGACTTTACGTATATTTTGGTGGGCGTCAAAAGCACGTCTATTACTCTCCCGCCCAATTCTTCGCTGTATTTTTCAAGCTCGGCTTTATCCTCTCCGAAGAGCTTGCGGACAAGCGAATAGCCGTTGGAGTGAATACCGCTCGATTTTATCCCTATGAGCACATCGCCCGCCTTTATGTCCTTGCCGTTTATGACCTTTTTCTTATCGACAACGCCCACGGCAAAGCCCGCTATGTCGTACTCGCCAGCGGCGTAAAATCCCGGCATTTCCGCCGTCTCGCCGCCTATCAAAGCCGCGCCGCTCTGACGGCACTCTTCCGCAATACCCGACACGACGGTTGCGACTTTTTCGGGCGAGAGCGCGCCCGTGGCGAAATAATCGAGAAATATAAGCGGCTTTGCGCCCTGGCAAACTATGTCGTTTACGCACATCGCTACCGCGTCAATGCCTATTGTGTCGTGTTTATCGGCAATAAACGCATATTTGAGCTTGGTGCCCACGCCGTCAGTGCCCGCTACGAGCACGGGTTCTTCCATATCCTTGGGCATGGCAAAGAAGCCGCCGAATGAGCCTATATCGCCCAAAACGCCCTTCGTGTAGGTTGACTGCACGTGTTCGCGCATGAGCTTTACCGCCTGATAGCCGCGCTCTACGTCTACGCCGCTGTCCTTGTAAGAAATCGCCATAAAAAACTCCTTGTATTTTGAGTAAATATACTTTTGTTTTGAGTTATTTCAGTTTTTGTCCGCCTCATAGCCGTCGCGGGGATAGGGATATTGCCCGTTGAAACAGCCGAGACAGAAATCGCGCCCCGACGCCGAACAACTGCTTACCAGATCCTCTATCGACAGGTATTTGAGGCTGTCCGCGCCTATGCACTCGCAAATCTGCTTTTCGCTTTTGTACGCGCCGATGAGCTGGGAATAGGTCTGTATATCTATCCCGAGGTGGCAGGGGTGCTTGATTATGGGCGAGCAAATGCGGATATGCACTTCCTTTGCGCCCGCGTCGCGCAGCATTTTGACTATTTTGCGCATGGTCGTGCCGCGCACTATGGAGTCGTCAATAAGAATTATGCGCTTGCCGACGACGTTTGCGCGCAAGGGATTCATCTTGACCGTCAAGCTGTTCTCGCGCTGGCGCTGGTCGGGCTGGATGAATGTCCTGCCCACATATCTGTTCTTTGCGAGGGCTTCCATAAAGGGAATACCCGACACTTCCGAATATCCGCGCGCGGCGACGTTGCCCGAATCGGGCACGCCGGAGACTATATCCGCCTCTACGGGATAGTTTTTTGCGAGCAATCTGCCCGCCTCCCTCCTCGCGCCGTACACGCTGCACCCGTCGAGAATGGAATCGTGACGGGCAAAATACACGTACTCGAATATGCACATCGCGCTCTTTGCGGGAATGTTTTCCATCATGTGGGAATGTATCCCGGCGCTGTCTATTACAACTATCTCCCCAGGTTTTACGTCGCGCAGGAATGTCGCGCCCACCGCGTCGAGCGCGCAGGATTCGCTTGCGACCACTATGTCGTCTATAACCGTGCCTATGCAAAGGGGACGTATGCCGTAGGGATCGCGCACGGCGATCAGCTTATCCGTCGTCATCACAACCAACGCATAAGAGCCCTTGAAACGGGCGCAGGCGCGTTTGATTCCCTGCAATATATCCCCGTCCGAAAGGCTGTTTATCATCACCGCCATTACCTCGGAATCGATCGTGGTCTGGAACACGGCGTTGGAAGCTATGAGCTCCTCGCGGAGCTGTTTGGTGTTGGTTAGATTGCCGTTATGGGCGAGCGCCATTTTGCCGCACTTGCCCGTAAATACGACAGGTTGGGCGTTTAAATGCTGGCTTGCGCCCGTTGTGGAATAGCGGACGTGACCAATCGCTATGTCTCCCTCGGGCAGGTCGTCGAGCTTGCCGCCCGAAAACACTTCGGGTACGAGCCCCATGTCCTTGTGATAGATTATTTTATCCGCATACGCGACGGCTATGCCCGCGCTTTCCTGTCCGCGGTGCTGGAGAGCGTACAGCCCGTAATACACGGTATGGGCAACCGTCCTGTTTTCCTGCGAATAAACGCCGAAAACGCCGCATTCTTCATGGATCTCGTCCTGAATTTCATCCATCGCAGTATCTCCGAAATTGTTTACTCCTTACCCGTCCAGCAGTAGGTGCAGAGCTTGCACGGCTCTATACCTATCGCCTCGATAAGCCCTTCGAGCGATTGAAACTCCAGCGATTCGAATTGGAACTTGTCGCATATGGCCTTGCGCATTGCCTTGCCGCGCGCCGTATTCGAATCCGCATATTCCTCCACGTATTTGACCGCGTCCTCCCCCTCGAGCTCCATCATCGTGCGGCGGGTTATCAGATCCATATCCCCCGAGGAGCGCGAAAAGTTGAGGTATTTACAGCCGTACATTATGGGCGGGCAGGCGGAACGCATATGCACCGCCTTTGCGCCGTGGGAATAGAGGAAATCCACTGTCTCTTTGAGCTGTGTGCCGCGCACTATGGAGTCGTCCACGAGGAGCAACCTCTTCCCCTCTATAAATTCGTGCACGGGTATGAGTTTCATCTTCGCCACTTTGTTGCGCTCCGTCTGGTTGACGGGCATGAAACTGCGCGACCAAGTGGGCGTGTATTTTATGTAGGGGCGCGCGAACGGCACTTTGCATGCGTTTGCGTAGCCTATTGCGTGGGGCGTGCCGGAATCGGGAACGCCGCCGACGTAATCAATCTCGTGCACATCGTGGGTCTTTGCGTCGTTTTTGGCGAATATCTCGCCGTTTTTGCACCTCATGACCTCTACGTTTACGCCCTCGTAGCTCGACGTGGGATAACCGTAGTAAGACCAGAGAAAGGCGCATATCCTCATCTCTTTGCCGGCCGGCGAGAGCGTAGCGACACCGCTTGCGGATATTTCAACTATCTCCGCGGGACCGAGCTCGCGCAAGTCCGAATAGCCGAGCTTTCTGTATGCGAAACTTTCGAAAGAGGCGCAGTAGCCCTCGCCGCTCACGCCGAGGTGAATGGGAAGTCTGCCCATTTTGTCGCGCGCCGCGATGATTGTGCCCCTGTCCGTCAAAAGAAGTATGGAAGCCGTCCCCACTATCCTTTGCTGTGCGTAGCGTATGCCCTCGACGTAATTTTCCTTGCTGTTGATGAGGGCCGCCACAATCTCGTTTGCGTTTACTTTGGTGCCCGTCATCGCGTCGAAATAGCCGCCGTGCCCGAGCACTTCCTTCATAATTTCTTCGGTGTTGTTGATTATGCCGATCGTGCAGATCGCGTATGTGCCGACTTTGGAGACCATCAGAAGGGGCTGGGGGTCTGTGTCGCTTATGCAACCTATCGCCGCCGTGCCGTGCATCTCGCTTACCACCTTCTCGAACTTGGTCCTGAAGGGCGCGTTTTCTATATTGTGAATTTCACGTTGCAGGCCCGTTTTCCCGTCGTAGGCGGCCATGCCTCCCCTCTTCGTGCCGAGGTGGGAGTGATAGTCGGTGCCTATGAATACGTCGAATACCGCGTCGGTTTTCTTTACCGCGCCGAAAAATCCGCCCATAAATTATTATTCCCCCGTCAAGCGCCTGAAAATTTCCTTGTATGCGTCCTCTACGCCGCCGAGGTCGCGGCGGAACCTGTCCTTGTCGAGGCTGGTGTGCTTGGTCGTATCCCACGTGCCCGCTTCCCAGAAACGGCATGTGTCGGGAGAAATTTCGTCGGCGAGCACTATCTGCCCCTTGAATCTGCCGAACTCGAGCTTGAAATCGATGAGATCGATACCGAGCTGTTTGAAGAACTCCTTCATCGCTTCGTTTACGGCAAACGCCATTTTTTCAATAGTCTCTATCTCCTCTTTGGTGGCGAGCTTTAACGCGAGCGCGTGATAGGTGTTAATAAGAGGGTCGCCGAGCTCGTCGTTCTTATAGGAAAATTCTATCGTGGGGTTGGCAAGCAACGTGCCTTCCGCAACGCCGTATTTTTTGGAAAAGCTTCCCGCCGCGACGTTTCTTATTATTACCTCGAGGGGAACTATCTGCACCTTTTTCACAACGGTGTTCCTGTCGTCTATCTGCTCCACGAAATGGGTGGGAATGCCCTTCTTTTCGAGCATCTGCATCATGAGGTTGCTCATCTTGTTGTTGATGACGCCCTTGCCCGCTATCGTGCCCTTTTTGAGCCCGTTGAACGCCGTCGCGTCGTCCTTGTAGGACACGATGACGTAATCGGGATTTTCGGTCGCGTAGACCTTCTTTGCCTTGCCTTCGTAAAGCTGTTCTTTCTTTTCCATATTTGATAAAATCTCCTTAAAAGATTGGTTTTGCGCGTTTTTTTAAATTAAAAATACCCACAATTGTCATGCGGGTACTTAAAATGCTCAGAATTGCTCCGCTTCCGATTGTACGGAAGCGTCGTCGGAGTTTATCTTCTCCTTCATTTTTTGCTTGTAATCGGCTATTTTATGCGCTATTTCGGGGTATTTTATGCCCAAAATCTGCGCGGCAAGAAGTCCGGCGTTCTCTCCGCCGTTTACCCCCACCGTCGCGACGGGTATTCCCGAGGGCATCTGAACTATTGAAAGGAGGCTGTCCAGCCCGCCCATCATATCCGTCTTTACAGGCAGACCTATGACGGGAAGGGTTGTACATGCCGCCATGACCCCGCCGAGGTGCGCCGCTTTCCCGGCCGCGCAGATTATGACCTCTATGCCGTTTTTGTCGGCGTCGGAAGCGAACACGTGCGCCTCTTCGGGCGTTCTGTGTGCGGATATAACGCGCACCACAGTCTCTATCCCGAAGCTCTTCAATAAGGTTATGGCGGGCTTCACCACAGACAAATCGGACTTGGAGCCCATTACAACGGCAACTTTCATCTTATTTCCTCTCCCGTATTTTAGCGCTGTTTATGAGGCATACTTTTTATATATGCTGCTCGTTTATATCGTTTTGGCAACCTATATAGCCGCCGTCAACGTCTACTCGGTCATGCTGCTCTTGTCGCTGAGAAGCGAATATCTTTTAGATGAGAGCAAGCTCAACTCCGGCGACGGAAAGCTGATACTGTCCGCATTGCTCGGCGGGGCGATAGGCATTTACGTGACGATGTTCATCACGCGTTTCAAGCTTAAAAATATGCTGCTTATGATAATTCTGCCCGTGATAGGAGTGCTTAACGTCTGGCTGTTCGTCCTCGCGTTCCGCTCCGGATTTACATTCCTCAAGCTTTAACACAATATTTTCAAACGACAATAGAATTATAACACAATATATGGTTAAAAGAAAACTGTTTGAATACAAATTTTTTTAAATTTTACGCACAAAATTTTTGCTTATCGGGCGCAAAAAAGTTGACAAATGAAAAATTTAGGCAAACGCTACGCCCGCCGCGGGAAATTTCCCGCGGCGGGCGCGCTGTTTTTGCGTGATTTAATTGAATCAGTCCTTCTTTTCCTTGCCTTCGGCGAGCAAATCCCTTATCTGGGTGAGAAGCTCTTCCGTGGAGGGCGCGGCGGGTGCGGCCGATTCTGCCGCGGCGGTTTCCTCCTCTGCCTTCGCCTCGGCTTCTTCGGCGCTCATACCGCTCTTGGTGAGCTTTTTGACGAGCTTAGCCTTCGCCTTTTCATGCGCGTTTACGCTTGCGTTTTTAAGGCCCATGAATACCTTGATGATGACGAACAGCACGAGGGCTATCACGAAGAAGTCTATTATCTTCATGATCAGCGTGCCCCAATCTATGTAGATGGAGTTGGTCATATCCACGACGGTCTGCATAACGCCCGCTTCGTTGGGCGCTTGCATGTAGACGGGTTTGAGCATGGTTATAAGGCCTGCCGCGCCGTCGCTCATTCCGGACATCGCCCAATCCACGAGGGGCTTGATGATGCCGTTGGTCATAGCCGTTACTATCGCGCTGAACGCCGCGCCGATGATTACGGCTACCGCCATGTCTACAACGTTGCCGCGCGTTATGAACGCTTTAAATTCGGCCAAGAGTGCTTTGAGTTTTTTCATTTTGTATCTCCTTGATTGTTTTTTACAATTTTATTTGCTCTTTTTTATTCCCGCTTTATTTCCGGGCGGCGCGCCGCTTAGGACTTAAGCTGCTATATAAACATTATCAACTGTCCGCACAAAAGCAATATGAATACCGTAGCCGATATGGTGACTATGGAGCCTAAGCTTGTCCACACGACGAGCTGTGCAGCCAGCTGGCCGTCGTTGTGCATTTCACCGGCCATTATCGCGCTGGATACGGCGACCGGCGTGCCGAAAAGGGCGACGAAAGTAGGATATATTTCCGGCCCGAAATCGACTGCCGGGGAGAGCGCGCTCAAAAGATACGCGCCGCCTATGCCTATCAGCGGGACTATTATTATGCGCCAAAGCGACGCGACGACTATTTCCTTCGTCATGCCCTTGACGGCGGTGAACTCAAACTGTCCGCCGAGCACGATGAGGGCAAACGGCGAGGCTATCGCCTTTAAATCCTTTACCACCGTGTATAAAAATTTGAGTTGGTTATCGAATCTGAAGGGAACGCTTTCGGCGGGCAGGCCGGTGCAAACGCTCTCTATTCCGCGTATTCCGACGAAAACAAGGCCGGTAAAGACGGCGATTATCAGCGGGTTTTTGACAATATCGAGGAGTATCCCGCCCGCATTGCGCGCAAACGACTTTGCCTTTTTATTGAAATTTACCTTTGCGGCGGACGCCTCCCCTCCTTCGGGCGCGCCCTCCGGGTTTTCACCTGCGGCCGCGACCGCGGGATTATCCTTTTTGATAAATACGGTAAGCGCGATGACCGCTAGGATATTGAAGAGCGATATGGAAAACGCCGAAACTATCCCCACCACCGCCGTGTCGCCGTTGAGCCGCTCCGCGAGGGAAAAGCCTATGATGGCGAAATTGCTCCTGAACACGCACTGCGCGATGACGCCCCTGCGGTCGGCCTGTTTGGTTGTAAGAATTGCGGTTATAAGGCCGAAAACGAATATCACCGCTATGACGGCGACGCAGTATAAGACCACGTCCCACCTAATATCCGAAAAGCTTGAAAGGCTGTCGTAGATGTTGATAAACAGCATGCAGGGCAGGCACACCCGAAAGACGAGCTTGTTGCCCGTCTTGACGAAGCTTTGATTCAAAAAGCCGCACCGCTTGAGCAGGTAGCCGAGCAATATCAGCAAAATAATCGGCGCTACTGCGTTGACGGTCGTCATAAGGGTCGCCCACATCTCTACGACCTCCGCTTAAAACGGTTATATTTTATCAGTTTGATTTTATCTTGTCAATCGCGCGGCGCAAATTATGCGGTTTTTAACGCGAAATTCATTTGCGGATGTGCCCGTCGCCTTCGACGATGTATTTGTAAGTTGTCAGCTCGCCCAAGCCCATGGGTCCGCGGGCGTGCAATTTTTGGGTGGAAATGCCCATTTCGCACCCCAAGCCGAACTCCCCGCCGTCGGTAAAGCGGGTGGAGGCGTTGACGTACACCGCCGCGCTGTCCACGTTTCCCGTAAAATACTCCGCCGCCTTTTTGTCTTGTGTGACTATGCAGTCGCTGTGGTGCGTGGAGTGAAGCGCGATGTGCTCCGCCGCGCCCTTTACGCCGTCAACCACGGCAACCGCCATTTTATAATCGAGGAACTCCGTGTCGAAATCGCCGCTCTTTGCGGCAAAGCAATTGTCCTTCCCCTTCAAAATGGCCAGCGCGCGCCCGTCGCAGACGAGCGAAACGGCGTTTTCTTTGCGGTTTTTGACCAATCTCTCCCATAAAAGGGGGAGAAATTTATCTGCCGCCGCGCTATCGACGAGGCAGACTTCCATGGCGTTGCACACCGAGGGGCGGCTGCATTTTGCGTTTTCTATTATGTCGAGAGCTTTGTTTATATCCGCCGCGCCGTCCACGTAGACGTGGCATATGCCCGTACCCGTCTCTATGCAGGGCACCGTCGCGTTTTCCACGCAGGCGCGTATGAGACCCGCGCCTCCGCGCGGAATGAGCAAATCTATATATCCGTTTGCGCGCATGAGTTCGGCCGCGCTTTCGCGGGACGTGTCCTCGATAAAGCCTATCGCCGACGTGTCCACGCCCGCCCTGTCGAGGCCGTCGCGCATGGCCTCCACTATCGCGCCCGCCGAGTTGTGCGCTTCTTTGCCCGCGCGCAGTATGCAGGCGTTGCCGCTCTTTATGCACAGAGCCGCCGCGTCCGCAGTGACGTTGGGGCGGCTTTCGTAAATTATCGCGACCACGCCGAGAGGCACGGAAACTTTATCTATTTTCAGTCCGTCGGGGCGCACGACCCTCCCGAGCAGTTTGCCCACGGGATCGTCGAGCCCGATCAAAGCGCGCACGCCCTCCGCCATTGCCTTAACGCGGCTTTCGCTGAGCGTGAGCCTGTCCAGCATGACGGGAGAAATGTTGCCGCGGGCGGAATAAACGTCGTCCGCGTTGGCCTCGAGAATATCGCACATATGCTCTTCGAGGCAATCGGCCATGCACCTTAACGCCTCGTTTTTTATCTCGCCCGAAAGATTTGCAAGGCGGAAAGACGCCGCCTTTGTATCCTTTAAAATCTGCTCTGTCGTCATGACTTTTTCCCCTTGAAAAGCGTTCCGCACGGCTTTCCGTCCATTATGTCGTAGAGTATGCGGGGGTCGGAGCCGTTGGCTATTATCATATCTACGCCGCTCTTCGTGCAGTTTTCGGCCGCGCACACTTTTGTGTACATGCCGCCCGTGC
>CANREQ010000043.1 GCA_947629695.1 uncultured Clostridia bacterium
AGCGGCGCGGAGAACGGATACTTCGAAAAGTGGGCGGGCTATCAGGCGAGCGTCAACACCCAGCAGGTGCGCTACGAGCGGCTCAACCAATATCTCGGGCTCGTTCCCACGCTCATATCCTCTCTCGCAAACGTAACGGTGCTCGTGCTCGGCGTATGGCTGACAATGCAGGGCAGCTTCTCCATAGGTATGGTAATGGCCTTTCAGGGGTTTTTGGCGGCGTTTACACAGCCCGCGATGACCCTCATTACGGCGGGCCAGACCATACAGGAAATGCGCACGGATATGGAGCGGGTGGAGGATATAATGGAATATCCCCTCGACGAAAACTGCGCAAACGAGAGGGAACTTGACGAGAATGCGGAATACGACAAGCTCTCCGGCAAGCTCGAGATGAAAAACGTGACGTTCGGCTATTCCCGCCTATCGGAGCCGTTGATAAAGGATTTCAACTTAACTTTGACCCCGGGAAGCCGCGTGGCGTTTGTGGGCGGCTCGGGTTGCGGCAAATCCACCCTTTCCAAGCTCATTTCGGGGCTGTATCAGCCGTGGAGCGGCGAAATTTTATTCGACGGTAAGCCCATAAAGGAAATAGACCGCAGTGTGTTCACGGGCTCGCTCGCCGTTGTGGACCAGGATATAATCCTCTTTGAGGACACCGTGCGCAACAACATAAAGATGTGGGATAATTCCATAGAGGACTTCGAGATGATCCTCGCGGCCAAGGACGCGCGGCTTCACGAGGACATAATGCAGCGCGAAGGCGGTTACAACTACGTGATAACCGAGGGCGGAAAGGATTTTTCGGGCGGACAGCGCCAGCGCATGGAAATAGCGCGCGTGCTTGCGCAGGACCCACTATCATCATAATGGACGAGGCCACGAGCGCGCTCGACGCGAAAACGGAATACGAGGTGGTCAAGTCGATAAAGGACAGGGGTATAACCTGCATAGTGGTCGCGCACAGGCTTTCCACCATACGCGACTGCGACGAGATAATAGTTTTGGACAAAGGCGAAGTCGTCGAACGCGGCACGCACGACGAACTCTACAAAAAGGGCGGCTACTATACGCAGCTCGTTTCCAACGAATGAGGAGGCGCGGATATGGGTTGGTTTGACGAGCAGATAAAAGAACGCAAAAAGAGCGACCGGGGCGCCTTTGAAGAGACATTTGTGGGGATTTCCGACGCGGTCACGGGCGCGCGCGTTTCCGCCGCCCTCGCCGACGAGAGGGGCAAGGCAAAGGACGCAATAGACGAAATTTTGCACTACTACCATGTAAAGACGCGGGATGTTCCCGACAATGTCAAGGATACCAACGAACAGCTTGAATATCTGATGCGTCCCTACGGCATAATGCGCAGAAACGTGCGGCTGGAAAAGGGCTGGTATAAAGACGCGTTCGGCGCAATGCTCGGCGTGAGGAAATCGGACGGCACGGTTGTCGCGTTTATCCCGTCGGGACTTTCGGGCTATTCCTATTTCGACGCGGAAAAGGGCAAGCGCGTAAAACTCACGCGAAAGACGGAGGAGCTGTTTGAAAGGGAGGCGATCGCCTTCTACAAACCCTTCCCTCTCAAAAGATAAACGCGCCCGCGCTTTTGAAGTATATCGCAGGGATATTATCCCCCGCGGACTATATAATCGCGGCGCTGTCCGTTCTCGTAGTTACGCTTGTTGGCATGTTTTCTCCCAAGCTCAACCAGCTGTTGTTCGGTTTGGTCGCCGAGAGCGGGGACGCGAAATTGCTCACCTCGATAGCCGTATTTATGGTGTGCGTAACAATATCCTCTCTCCTTTGCGGCGGGTGAAGGAACTCATTATGGCCCGCATTTCCACGAAGCTGAACGTCACCGTGCAGGCGGCCTCTATGGCGAGGCTCATGTCTCTGCCCGCAGAATTTTTCAAAGATTACAGCTCCGGTGAGCTGTCCACGCGCGCGCAATATTTCAATGTTTTGTGCACATTGCTCGTCGATTCTCTGTTGTCAACGGGTCTGACTTTGCTGTTTTCGCTCATATACATTTCGCAGATTTTCTCCTTTGCGCCTTCGCTGGTCGTCCCTGCGGCATTGGTGATTTTGGCAACTCTCGTATTTTCGGTAATTTCCACCTTTTTCCAGATCGGGATTTCCAGAAGGAGAATGGAGATGGAATCAAAAGAAAGCGGCTTAAGCTACGCGCTTATAACGGGCGTGCAGAAGATAAAGCTGACGGGCGCGGAAAAGCGCGCGTTCTCCAAATGGGGCAAACTGTACGCCGAATACACGACGGCGTCTTACGACGACCCCACGATATTGCGTTACAACAAAGTTTTCACCATTTTAATAACCTTGGCGGGCACGTTCGCGATGTATTTCATCGCCGCAAAGAGCGGCGTATCCGTAGCCGATTACTACGCTTTCGATACGGCTTACGGCATGGTCTCGGGCGCGTTTATGTCGCTTGCAGGCATAACGCTTACGGTTGCAGACATCAAGACTATTATCGAAATGGTCAAACCTATCATGGACGCCGTGCCGGAGATCGCGGAGGAAAAGAGGGTCGTGACGCGCTTATCGGGCGGAGTGGAGTTGAACAACGTGTCCTTCCGCTATGGCGAAAACATGCCCAACGTCATAGACGACCTCTCACTTAAAATACGCGCGGGGCAGTACGTGGCTATCGTCGGCGAGACGGGTTGCGGAAAGTCCACGCTCATGCGCATTATGCTCGGCTTCGAGACTCCCCAAAAGGGCGCGGTTTACTACGACGGCAGGGATCTGAACACGATCGATCTGAAATCCCTACGCCGCAGAATAGGCGTCGTCATGCAAAACGGCAGTCTTTTCCAGGGGGATATATATTCAAACATAGTCATTTCCGCGCCGTGGCTCAGCGTGGACGACGCGTGGGAAGCGGCCGAACTTGCCGGCATTGCCGACGACATCAAGCGCGCCACCGAATGTACCGATTTGGAGGCGGCGGAGCTCGCCGAGGACATGCGCGAATATGTCCTGGATATAGGCAAAAACTTCACGTTCGAGACGGTCATGTCCACGGACCGCAACATAAAACTTCTGCGCCGCGCAAAAGAGAAGGGATACTTCGTGCGGTGCATCTACGTTTTGACTTCCGATGTGAATATCAACGTTCACAGGGTTATGAGGCGGTTTGCCTCGGGCGGACACAACGTGCCAGTCGAAAAGATAAAATCGAGATATGAGCGCGCGTTGGGGCTCATTCCCGAGCTATCGGAAGTGTGCGACATTATGCACATCTACGACAACACGGATATGCCCTTCAGGATATTCAAAAAGAGGAAGGACCAATATTTTTATTGGGAAAACAGCTTCTGGAAAAAGCAGGATATCGAGAGGTTGACGGGACACGTCTTTGAATAAAAAAGCCGCCGCAAAGCGACGGCTTTAAAATATTGCGAAGATTTTTTGAAGGCGGCCCTTCCGGGCCGCCTTTTTTTTGCGCTTTTATTTGTTCAGCAAGTTGAGGCGGAAGGCCACCATGGTTATATCGTCAAACTGCGGTGCGCTGTCGGCAAACTTGTCAACTGCGGCGTGCACGGCCTTGCATAAGGCGGAGGGATCGGTCGTTTCCGCCCCGTCGAGGCACTCTTTCAGCCTGTCCTCGCCGAAGAGCTCTTCGTTCGGGTTTGTCGCCTCGGTCACGCCGTCGGTGTAGAGGAATATTTCGTCGCCTTCGCTAAGCTGTATCTCCTGCCTCGTATAGCGCGTCATATCCATTCCCGCGAGGATGAAGTTGACTTTGGAGCGCAAATACTCGAATTTTCCGTCTTTGTGCTTTACGAGAGGGGGATTGTGCCCGGCGTTCACAAAGGACAAGAGCCCCGTTTTGAGGTCTATCGCGCCCATCCACGCCGTCACGAACATATCCGCCGCGTTGCTCTCGCACAGCCTGCGGTTTACCTTGGAGAACACTTCGGCAATATCCATGCCGCTCTCGGTCATGTTGCGAAGGTGAGTCTTTGCCGTCATCATAAACATTGCGGCGGGGATACCCTTGCCCGAGACGTCGGCTATCATAAATACGAACTTGTCGGACCCCGCAAAGTAGAAGTCGTAGAAGTCCCCGCCGACCTCTTTTGCCGCGTCCATGGAGGCGAATATGTCGAACTCCCTGTGGTCGGGATAGGGAGGGAATACGGAGGGAAGTGCGGAAAGCTGTATGCGCTGTGCAAATTCCAGCTCCTGGTCAAGCCGCTTTGCCTCGGCCTCGATATAGCGTTTCAGCGTCGCCACGGTGGCGTTTATGTCGTCTGACAGCGATGAAAACTCCACGCCGTCCCGCACATCGACGACCGTGTCGAGGTTGCCCTCCGTTATCTGCGCGAGGGAGTTGTTGAATTTCATGATATTCCCGACTATGCGCCTCTTTATCATCAGGTCGAGGAAGAGGAACAAAATCGAATACGCGATGATTTCGAGGAATATCAGGACGTAAACGGATATGTCGCGCGTCAGCGCCGCGTCGCTTTGCGGATAGACCGCGACTATGTGATAGCCTTCGGTGAAGTTGTATTGGCAGTAGCACGTCTCGCCCGCAACTTCGGTCAAAAACGTCTCGAAGGGCGCAACGTTGAATCCGTCGTCGATATTCAAAGGCGCGTCGCCGCCGTGCTCTTCGGGCGCACTGACGACGTTGTTCTGCGCGTCGAGGATTATGACGTAACCGCTCCTGCCGAGATGCCTGTTTTCCGCGGCTATCTTAACTCGCTCTTTAAGGGAGTCGAAGTAAGTTTCCGTGTAGATCCCGACCTGCACGAACCCGCCCCCGGGGAGTATTTTGCGGTTGGGGTCGGCGGGCAGTTTTTTGCCCGCGTATTTCATATATGTGTTGGGGTCCTTTGCGATCGGGCCGTAGGACTGCACAAATTCTTCGGTATCCTCCAAGAGGCACAAAAATTCTGCGGACTGCTCTCCGTTGCCCATAGGGAAGTCCAAGTATTCTTCGTTTGTGGACAGGGCTATTTTTCCGTCCGTGCCCACAAGGTTAATCTCGTCGGCGTACGCCAGCAAATCGGAAAGTTCTTTGTTTTTACTCTCGAATTCGGGTTTTTGCAACTCGCTTGCGACGCTCCTCACGCTCTCCAGAAGTTTGAGGTCAGAAGCCTTGCGGATATCCTCGTTTACGTCGTGGGCGACCATCGACAGCGTTCTCTGCGTGTCGGACTTTACGATGTTGTCCTGAAGGAAATATGTAAACACGCTCGTCGCCGCAAAGGCTATCGCAACGCAACCGAACAGCATAGCCTCTATTATCTGCGCTATCGTCCTCTTGCCGCGGGGAATAAGCTCCCGCTTTTCGAAAAGCGCGACTATCACGGCGGAAAGGGTAACGGAAAGGGAGTTCGCCGTCACCATCGGGAGGGAGACTTTCTGCACAAAGGTGAACGCGGCCTGCGCGTCCGTCATATTGGTCAGGAATATCAACAGCATGTGCAACACTTCCGTCATCAACCCGATCAAAAACGCAAAGACCCAAGAGGGATTTTTGTCGCCGAACATGAATTTGCGGCACAGTCCGCTGAATACCCCCGCGAAGCAAGTGGCAACCGAGCAAGCTACAACAGTGTAAGTGCCGCCGCCCCACAAGACGGACAGCGCCCTCTCGCCGCCGCCCAAAACGCCCGCGATAACGCCTGCGGGCCAGCCGAACATGAGCCCTGCCGTAACTGGAGCCGCGTCGCGCACATTGAGAAGCGTTCCCTGTCCCACGTCGGAGCTCAAAACTTCCGTCGCAAGTATCGCGAGCCCGCCGAAAACGACGCCCGTTATGACTTGCTTTATGATGTAGTTAAGATTTTTGAACGCCGTCTTGTTATCCAGAAGATAAAACCCGGTCGCGGCAAGCACGGGCAGCACCCCCGCCGTTACCAATAAAAATATAGGCATATGGCAAATTCCTTTATGAAGCCGACTTGTATTTTGCGGACGGATAAAATTCCACCCTTATAATCCGAAAAAAATTATATCGGAATGAATTATATCAAAAGCTGTGCACATTATCAAGTAAATTGCAAATAATTAGATTTTATCTTGACATTTTTCAACATCTTTGCACTGTGCTTACACTTTACTATTCCGCCGACAAATGATATAATTTTTCAAGTCAAAGCATTTTTTCTTATTATTTTTCTTTGCCTTGTCAAAGGAGGTTGGAATGTCAGGCGGCGGAAAAAAGTTCGGAATATTATATATTATCTTTGCCTTGGCGCTCTCGCTTTTGTGCCTTTTCGGTTGCGCCGCGCGGGAAGAGAGCGGCGGATCTTCCGAAGGGCTCGCCCGTTTCGAAAACGCAAAGCTCGGCGTGGTGACGGGCTCGCTCTACGGCGGATATTCGAGGGAGCAATTCCCCAACGCGGAAATATATGAGTTCAACACGTTTGCAGACGTGCTTTTGAACCTCAAATTGGGCAAGGTGGATGGCGCCATGCTCGATCTGCCCAACTTCAACTCGGTCAAGCGCACCGACAAGAACCTCGAATACACGCCCGTGCCCGCCTATTCCGTGGAGATAGGCTTCGGTTTTCAGATGAACGCCGAAGGCACAAAGCTTCAATCGGAAATGAACGGGTTTTTGTCAACCTTGAAAAACAGCGGGAAGCTGGACGAACTTTTGGACAAGTGGTACGGGGAAACCGAGCCGGAAGGGGACATAAATCTCCCGTTTTCAAGTCTTTCAGGCACGCCGCTGAAAGTGAGCATAGACACGACCAGAAAGCCCTTCGTGTACAGGTACAACAACCAACCCGTGGGCTTCGAAATGGAAGTGCTCTATTTGTTTTGCCGTGAAATGGGATACAGCACGGGGGAGTTCGACGACGTGTCCTTTGCCTCAGGGATAGCGGGGCTCGCGGGCGGAAAATACGAAATTGTTTGCGGCGGGCTGTATATGACGGCGGAGCGCAAGAAGAGCGTAAATTTCAGCGACCCGTATATGAATGCCGAAGTGGTAATGGCGTCCTATAACGGAAGCGGCAACTTTTTCGATTCCATAGGCGAGAGCTTTAACAAGACGTTCGTGCGCGAGGGGCGGTGGAGACTCATTCTCGAGGGAATGGGAACGACCCTACTTATAAGCGTATCCGCCGTTTTGGGCGGCACGGTTTTGGGCTTTTTGCTCTATCTCGCCGCAAATTCCAAGTATAAGCGGCTCTCCGCCGCGGTGCGCGGCTTCGCAAAGGTATATTCCGCAATAGTCTCCGGCCTGCCGATGCTCGTGATTTTGATGTTGCTCTTTTACGTGGTGTTCGGAAGCGCCGGAATAAGCGGCACGGCGGTTGCGATAATAGGCTTTATCCTGACTTTCGCATCGTTCGTGTATAACCAACTAAAACTCGCGGTGGACGGCGTGGACATAGGCCAGACGGAGGCGGCGTACGCCCTCGGTTACGGCAAAAACGCGACCTTTTTCAAAATAGTCTTGCCGCAGGCGGCGAGGACGTTTGCGCCCGTTTATTCCGCCGAGATAGTCAGTACCGTAAAAGCGACCTCGATAGTGGGGTATATCGCCGTCAGCGATCTGACAAAGGTGGGCGACATAATAAGAAGCAATACGTACGAGGCGTTCTTCCCGCTGATTGCGGTTGCGGTCATTTACTTTTTGATGATTTGGGGCATAACCGCGTTGCTCGGCCTTGCTGTGCGCAGGCTTGACCCTAAACTCAAAAACAGGCGCAAGCGCATAAAAAAAGCGTCGGAAAAGGAGGCGTGAAATGATAAAGATCGAGCATTTGAGGAAGGAATATCCCCTAGTCACGCCCTTAAAAGACGTAAGCGTAACCGTCAACGACGGCGACGTGATTTCCGTTATTGGCCCGTCGGGCACGGGGAAGTCCACTTTCATTCGCTGTATAAATATGCTTGAAACGCCCACGTCGGGCAATATCTGGGTTGACGGCGAGTGCATAACGGACAAAAAATGCAACGTGAGCAAAGTCCGCCGTAAGATGGGAATGGTCTTTCAGTCTTTCAATCTGTTCAACCATATGAACGTAATAGACAACGTAATGGCCGCGCCCGTCGATCTTTTGAAAATGCCCAAAGAAGAAGCCTATAACGAGGGCATGCGCCTTTTACGCACCGTAGGACTTGCCGACAAGGCGCTCTCCTTCCCCAACGAGCTGTCGGGCGGACAAAAACAGCGCGTTGCGATAGCGCGCACGCTTGCCATGAAGCCGGATATTATCCTTTTCGACGAGCCCACTTCCGCGCTCGACCCGACAATGGTGGGAGAGGTGCAATCGGTTATCCGCGACCTCGCGGCGCAGGGACTGACAATGATAATAGTCACCCACGAAATGCGCTTTGCCCGTGAAATCGCCAACCGCGTGTTCTACATGGACGACGGCGGAATTTACGAGGAGGGCACGCCGGAGGAAATCTTCCAAAACCCCAAGCGCGAAAAAACCATTGCGTTTATAAAGCACATCAATACTTTCTCTACGGAGATAAATTCGGTCGATTTCGATTTCAGGGGCTTAAACTCCGGCCTGGAGGAGTTCGGCAGGCGTTTCGGCATGTCGCAGAAGTCGATATATCGCGTGCAGTCGGCGTTTGAGGAGCTCTGCATGCAGATAATTTTGCCCGCTCTCGGCGACGGGTTCAAAATGCAATTGTCCGTCGCATATTCACAGGCGGAGGAGAGGGCCACCATGCGCATAAAGTATGACGGGGAAATGTTCAACCCCGAAGATTCGGATAATATTCTCTCGCTCAGATTGGCGAAAAACGCCGCGGAAAGCATCGTTTACGAGCACGTCCCCGACGGCGATTTGCAAAATCTAGTGACCGTGACGATAAAATAATTGCTGTTTATGGCGGCAACTGCGGCGTTTACTTAAAGTTGCACGGGTAACTCAAATGTTACATCCAAACATTGACTTTTCGGCCCCCGGCGGGATATACTTTACTCACAAATCAAAAAGGAGCAAACTATGACGACCGGCCAAAAGATCTTACAGTGCAGAAAGCAAAAGGGGCTTACCCAGTCGCAACTCGCCGGATTGTTGGGCGTAACCCGCCAGACCGTCTCCCGCTGGGAGAGCGATTCCGTATTCCCGGAGACGGAAAAGCTGGTCGAGATGGGCAGACTTTTCAACGTAACGGTGGATTATCTTTTAAACTACGGAAACGACGGGGAAATCCCAGCGGGCGGCGAGGCCGCGGCCGGCGGGGATCGCAAACAGCTCAATCTGTCCGATGTTTTCAAAAACGGCGTTTATTTTGAATACAAAAGCAAAAGGACCTTGTTCGGGCTCCCGCTCGTCCACGTGAATATAGGGTTCGGCAGAACGGCAAAGGGAATAATAGCCGTGGGGCTTGCCGCAAAAGGCATCGTATCTTTCGGCCTAGTCGGCGTCGGGGTGATTTCGTTCGGACTGCTTTCTTTGGGCGTGCTCGCGTTCGGCACATTGTCGGCGGGGCTGTTTGCCGCGGGCGCGGTCTGCCTCGGAATAATAATTGCCGTAGGCGCAATATCTTTGGGAATGTTCTCGCTCGGCGCGCTGAGCGTGGGGCTGTACGCAACGGGAGCCGCATCCTATGGCTATTATGTCGCGATAGGGGACAGGGCTTTCGGATTTATCGCAATCGGCGGGCATTTTGCGCGGGGTACATATTCGGCCGTTGCGGATGAACTTTACGGCTTAAAGGATAAAATTTACGAAGGTTTTAATGAATTGCCCAAGGCGTTCGCGCTTTTCAACGGCTGGAGCAAAAGCATCTTTAAAGGCGTTTTAAGCGGCGCCGTAACCCTCGGCGGATAAAGGAGCCGAAACACTTTTAAAAAACTTTAAAAATCACGCCGCCCTTACCGGGCGGCGTTTGCATTTGTCAAAACTGTTTTAATGAAATAAGTTCGTCTAAAATCGCATTGATAAGCGGATAATATCGCGCGTCAACCATCGAAAACTTGTTGGCGATATTCCCTGCCGTATTTTCGTTTTCGTCGCTTTTCAGCCCCAAAAGATAATCGGCGGTGGTAGAAAGTGCGATACATAAATTTTTACTAATTTATTTCAAATTTATATTTCAAATACTTGCTAAACGTTATTGCTTTTGATATAATTCCTTTGCTAAACAAAATTCAATAAAAGGGATAGTTCCGCTTTTTTTGTGCGGTTTTTCTGTTCGCGCATTTTTTTGATTAATGTTCCAACATAATAATAGCCTTTTAGCTATTTCTAAAACATGTTGGGATATGCGTGAATTATTCCCGTGAATTTTGGCAGCAATTAAGAGATAGCTTGAGGAGTGCGTCTCTTAATTGAGGCGCATTTTTTTTATTAAAAACAAAAATCACGGAGGATGATTATGAATAATAAAGGCTATTGCAAAAAATTAATCACTATTTTGGATAAAGAGATATTACATTATAAGAATAATATAGAAGGAATCTGTAAAGACATTTCACAAGCGCAGAATCTTAAACTTGAGATAAATGAGTTTCTAAAAAATGATAGTTCCGCTTCAAATGATGAAAGGCACAACCTAGAGCGGAATATGCAAATCGTAAAATACAAGCAACAGATAGAACAATTAAATAAAATAATGATATCAAATCAAAAATTGATAGCCGATTATAATAAAGGTAATTATCTTGTATTCAGTGATGGAGATGCGTTTTACACATATCATTTAAATGTATACACAAAAAAACAAGAGCAACATTGGAATATTTACATTCGACCTCAGCAGGCAACGGAAGAAAAAGTTGCACTGTTGTGTGCGTTAAACCACCGTAGCGTTGAAGATAATAAACGCATTTTAGAACATGGCGGAAATTATGAATCAGCTTTGGGTGATGTACCAACTCTTATCAAATACAACGTATCAATTTTGGGATATGACGCTTTTGTCAGCAACGAACGTAGAGTACCATTGTATGACGAATTGTTTAACATAAATACGAAAAGTGAGTTTATAGAAAAGAGTTTGAAAATTGCAGGAGAAGCTGTGCTATATGGATTAGCAACTTTTATTTTTGGAATAGGAGTTTTTGCTTTTGTTGTTGCATTTGTAGCGTTAATATTGGCAGGCATTAATTCAATTAGGCAAAAAAACATAATTAAAAAAATTATTAAGTTTGAAGAATACATAACCAAACAAGATAACATTATGGAAAAATTTTACGAATACAACAAATTAACAAACGATTTGCATAATAAACAACGAGCTGAAGACATTACAAAAGTTATGAATGATCTTAATCAAAGTTATTCAGAATTAACTAACGAACTAAGTATAAAAACCGATATCCACTAAAATGTAGATATTCTAAAAAGCAAACCGCTCGCTCCCGCTCGCGTCTTTCTTGCACGGAGTAATGGCAACGCCGTGCTCGGTCACCGTTCGCGCTTTGCACTATGCGCTCACTCATCTCGCGCGGCAAAACAGTGCACTGTACTGTTTTGAGAAGTCCCGCGCTCGTCCCTCGAATCCCGTCGCTTACCACTTTAACATAAAATACGTCCCGCACGGTATACCGTGCGGGACGTATTTTGGTCGAGGCGACGGGATTTTGCCGTTTCCGCAAGCGGAGCCTCGGCAAAGCTTCGGCAACGTCGTCGCCTCGCGCGAACCCACGACCTTATGATCCCGAACCGCGTCGCCGCAAACTCCGCTTAAAGCGCTTTGCCAAAGGTGAAGCGCAACTTCGCTTCGTTGCGGCTCCTTTTCCCGAAAATCTCGCTTCGTTGCGATTTTCGGGAACCCTAATCGCGATAGCGCGTATGGTGGAGGGACACACATTTGCAATTTCAAACCGTATCACTTAAACACAAAAACAGCGGCAGGCAAAGAGCCTGCCGCTGTTCTTGGTCGAGGCGACGGGATTCGAACCCACGACCTTATGGTCCCGAACCATACGCG
>CANREQ010000044.1 GCA_947629695.1 uncultured Clostridia bacterium
TGACCCTTGCATGCCATAACCATTGTGATAGCTGCGGTCAGAGTGGTCTTGCCGTGGTCAACGTGGCCGATAGTGCCGATGTTAACGTGGGGCTTGCTGTTGTCGTACTTAGCCTTTGCCATTTTTTTACTCTCCTTGATTATTTTATAAAAATGATAACTTACGCCTTTGCAGGCGTCGCAGCTATCCACGCTGCAAATTTATGCGCCCAATGCGTTAAAACTATTATATATTAAATATTTCCAAAACACAATTATTTTGACGCAGGTTTTTAAAATTTTTACCTCGGCCGCATGGGGAACATACCCGCGGCCGCGCCGCTTAAAATAAGCTTTTTAAGCGTTTTTCTTCGCCCTTTCGCCTATTACCTTTTCGGCAACCGACTTGGGAACTTCGGAATAATGGTCGAACTGCATGGTGAACTGCCCTCTGCCCTGCGTCCTCGAACGCAAATCGGTGGCATAACCGAACATTTCGGAAAGGGGAACTTCCGCGTCCACCACTTTCGCGCCCGCCCTGTCGTCCGTGGAAACTATTGTGCCGCGGCGGGCGGTTACGTTGCCCATTATATCGCCGAAGTAATCGTCGGGCGTTATAATCTCAACCTTCATTATGGGCTCCAAAAGCACGGGTTTTGCCCTCGACATGCCGTCTTTGAACGCCATCGAGCCCGCGATCTGGAATGCCATTTCCGAGGAGTCAACCTCGTGGAAGCTTCCGTCGTAAACCTGTACCTTGAAGTCCACCATTTCGTATCCGGCGAGATAGCCGTTCTTGGCCGCGCCCTGTATACCTTTGTCGATGGCGGGAATAAACTCCTTGGGAATGGAGCCGCCGACGGTCAGATCCTCGAACGAATAGCCGGAGCCGGGTTCGCCGGGGATAAGGTGGATCTTGCAGTGTCCGTATTGGCCCTTGCCGCCCGACTGCCTCTTGTACATACCTTCCGCGTCGCATGCCTGGCGGAATGTCTCGCGGTAAGCTACCTGGGGCGCGCCGACGTTTGCCTCTACTTTAAATTCGCGCAAAAGTCTGTCCACGATGATGTCGAGGTGAAGCTCTCCCATGCCCGCTATGATGGTCTGGCCCGTCTCCTGGTCGGTGTAGGTCTTGAAGGTGGGGTCCTCTTCCGCAAGTTTTACGAGCGCGAGGGTCATCTTCTCCTGTCCGGCCTTGGTCTTGGGCTCTATGGAAAGCTGGATAACGGGGTCGGAGAAAGTCATCTGCTCGAGCACGATGGGATATTTCTCGTCGCAAAGCGTGTCGCCCGTGGTCGTATCCTTCAAACCGACGATCGCGCAGATGTCGCCCGAATAAATTTCGGGGATCTCGGTACGCGTGTTGGCGTGCATCTGAACGAGACGGCCGACCCTCTCCTTCTTGCCCTTGGTGGAGTTATAAACGTAGGAGCCTGCGGTGAGCACGCCCGAATATGCGCGGAAGTATGCCAGCCTTCCCACGAAGGGGTCGGTTGCAATCTTGAACGCGAGGCCCGCGAAGGGCTCTTCGTCGGAGGTCTTTCTCTCCTCTTCCTCGCCCGTTTCGGGGTTGATGCCCTTTACGTGGTCTACGTCCACCGGTGAGGGGAGATAATCGATGACCGCGTCGAGGAGCATCTGCACGCCCTTGTTCTTGTAGGACGAACCGCAGAGCACGGGGGTAGCCTTCATGGCTATGGTCGCCGCGCGCAAGCCCTTCCTTATTTCGTCGGGCGTAAGCTCCATCGTGTCGAGGAACTTTTCCATGAGCTCGTCGTCGCCCTCGGCCGCCGCTTCCATGACCTTCATGTGCGCTTCCTCGGCCGCCGCCTGCATATCGGCGGGTATATCCGCCTTATGATACTTCTTGCCGTCGTCGGAATCGTAAATTTCCGCATTCATCTCGACGAGATCGACAATGCCGCGGAACGTCTCTTCCTTGCCTATAGGCAACTCTATGGGGACGGGGTTGGCGTTGAGCCTTTCCCTCATCATATTGACGGCCCTTTCGAAGTTTGCGCCGTTTATATCCATCTTGTTGACGTAAGCAACGCGGGGAACTTTGTACTTGTCCGCCTGGCGCCAAACAGTTTCGGATTGGGGCTCTACGCCGCCCTTTGCGCAGAATGTGGCAACCGCGCCGTCGAGCACGCGGAGCGAACGCTCCACCTCGACGGTGAAATCGACGTGGCCCGGCGTATCGATGATGTTTATCCTGCACTCGTCGGCCTTGGTCTTACCCGACCTCGTCCAATGGCAGGTGGTAGCCGCGCTGGTTATGGTTATGCCGCGCTCCTGCTCCTGCACCATCCAGTCCATGGTAGCCGCGCCGTCGTGTACTTCGCCGATTTTGTGAGTGATACCGGTATAGTAAAGAATACGCTCCGTCGTCGTCGTTTTGCCGGCGTCGATATGCGCCATTATACCGATGTTTCTCGTATGCAATAAATCGTATTCTCTTGCCATATGCTGCCTCTGTTAAAAGCGGAAATGCGCAAACGCCTTGTTTGCTTCCGCCATTCTGTGTGTATCTTCCTTTTTCTTGACCGCGCCGCCCGCGTTGTTATACGCGTCCACGAGCTCGGCCGCAAGTTTCGCGCTCATATCCCTTTCCGAACGCTTGCGGGTGCTGATGACCAACCAGCGGATCGCGAGGGTCTGCCTCCTTTCGGGGCGGATCTCGATGGGAACCTGATAGTTTGCGCCGCCTACGCGCCTCGCCTTTACCTCGAGCGTGGGCATTATGTTGTTCATCGCCTGGTTGAATACGTCCAAGGGATTCTGGCCGAGCTTTGCGCCCGCCGCTTCGAACGCGTCGTAAACTATTTTCTGCGCTGTGCCGCGCTTACCGTCGTACATTATCTGGTTGACGAGCTTTGTCACAACCTTGGATCCGTACACGGGATCGGGCAATACGTCTCTTTTGGGGACGTTACCTCTTCTGGGCATAATTTTATCCTCCTTTACTAAGATATTTAAGGGTTATTTTCAAATAAGCCGTTACGCGCCCTTTGCCTCTTTCAAGCGTGCGCATAAAGCGCACGGGGCGGTAATCCTTCTCCGCGGTGACAGCCGCGAATACTGCCTACTTTTATCGGTAAAAGGGTAGATATATTCCGACAAGTAGGGGTTGCGCCGCTTAAGCGGCTTAATTTACTGCGGGCAGACAATGCGCCCGCGGGTCTGAAAATTTTTTAAGCCTTGGGTTTCTTTGCGCCGTAGCGGGAACGCGCCTGCTTCCTCTTGGAAACGCCTGCGGTATCCAGCGCGCCGCGCACGATATGATAACGAACGCCGGGGAGATCCTTGACCCTTCCGCCTCTGATGAGTACGGACGAGTGCTCCTGCAGGTTATGGCCTTCGCCGGGAATGTAAACCGTACCTTCCTGCTTGTTGGTAAGCCTTACCCTCGCAATTTTGCGGATAGCCGAATTGGGCTTCCTGGGCGTCGTGGTGGTTACGGAAAGGCATACGCCGCGTTTTTGGGGGCAGTTGTCCAGAATGGGCGACTTGCTCTTGAAAACTTCCTTTTCCCTGCCGTGCTTTATAAGCTGATTGATTGTGGGCATCTTCATCCTCCTTGTTTTACTCGACCTCGCGGTCTGTGGAATATATCTCTTGCCTTGCACCTACCCTTAAATGCAAGGGGATAAACTATATATAATATGTATTGCGGAACATACCCTTCCCCAGGCGCTTTTGACCGCCGTGAAAGAAAAATTTACCAACACATAAAAACCCACCGAAGCACAGTGAGCAAGAGACATTTTAACAGACAAAAACCCGCTTGTCAACAAAATCAAAGCGACTTTTTTGAAATCGGGGCCGTTTTTGGCCTTTTTTAACTATAATTTCACCCCCAAAGGCGCAAAAAGGGCAAGCTTGAGGGGCGGCGCACCGCGCCGCCCCAAAATTGTGTTTTTTGTTTTAAGGCCTATGTTTGCCTATCCTTTACGCGCCCTGGGAATCCCCCGTAAATTCCACTTTGACATTGGTGAACGTGACCGCGAAATTCCTTATCGCGAAGAGGCAGATGTAGTCGTAATCGTGGTCAACCGCGGTCAGCGCGACGTCGGTGACAGTCTCGGTGGCTTCGCCGAAGGTCAGCTCCACTTCCTGTCCTACCCTCTTTATCTTTATGTCGTACTCGGAATTTGCCGCAACGTCCGCCGTATTGCCCGATTTGGTCAGAGTGGTATTTACGCGCCGGAAGATCGCGGTGGTAGCCGCCCCGTCGTTTGTGAGCGCGCCCGCGGCAAGGTAATTGCTGTTGAGCACGAGCCCGTCTTTTGCGGTATAATTGATATAGATGTCATCGCGGAGCATCATGCCGAACGCCGCCTGCTTTTCCGAGCCCATGGTATTGACCTTGACGTGCGCGGTAGCTTCGAAGTTTTTGTTCGCGGGTATCTGCATGAATACTGCCGCAAAGCCGTCCTGCTTTCCTTCTATCTTGCCCTTGCCGCCCGTCGTGGTTATGGTAAAGCTGTCGCTTCCCGTATTGGTAATGGTGAAAGGAGTGAGCGACGCGCCGCCGAGCTCTCCCATGCAGGTTTTATACCAATCGCCCACGAGGTTCTGCGATTCGTTGGTCTCCTTGTTGAAAGGAGTGTAGTCCGACTTGACGTAAGAATCGACTATCGCTATCGTATAATCTGCGGGCATTGCGATATTCGCCTTGACGAAAGCTTTGAGCGTGCAATCCGAAGCCGCTATGGCTTCCGCAAACTTATACGCGACCATCATCGCGCCGTATTTGTTGAGGTGGGTGGAATCGAGCCCGGCGGGCACTTCGTCGGGCTTTTCACCCGAATACGTGCTGTGGTGGAAGAACATTTCCGCCGCGGCGTTGTCCTTTAAGCACTCCTCTTTGGTCAGCGTCGTCAGATCGACGACGGTCGTTTTTGTGGCGGCGCCGAGGTCCTTTATGGCTTTGGCATAGTCGCCGTTTGCGGTGTTGTGTATCTTGTCGCCCGTATAATTGCCGCTTGCGTCGTACCTCGCTATAGGCGTGCAGAGTATGGGGGTCGCGCCCTTATCCGCCGCCATTTTCACATAGTTGGTATACAGCGAATTCTGGAAGGAACCGGCGGTATCCTTGTCGCCCGTAGCCGTCGTGAATCTGTCGGGGTTATCGCTCTTTTCGTCGTTGTGCCCGAAGCCTATCACGAGGTAATCGCCCGCGCTTATATTCGAGGTGAGATATTCGTAGCAGGACTTATCGCCCGTCACGGAGGCTATTTTGTTGGCGGGGTCAATGTCAAGGCCGTAGGTGAAGCTCTTTGAGCTTCTGCCCGACAGCGCGAGGTTTACTACCTGGTCGCTCGTTATATTGAGATATTCCGCAAGCTGGGTGCCGTAACCGTAGCGGGGCATATACAGTTTATCCGCCTCGTCGGGGAACGCGCACACCGTGGAGTCGCCCACCACGTATATCTTGCCGTCGAACGTATCGCCCGTGCCGCCGCTCGGCCCTGCGGGGGTTATCGTCCTCTCGTAGCCGCACTTGTTGCAGGTCTTGTCGCTGTCGTTGTCGTACTCGTGCTTTTCGGTCTCGTTTACCTCATCGCAATCCTTGCACGTCTTGGTGTGGTTTTCTTCGTCCTTCTGGGTATACACGTAGCTGTGCGTGTGCCCGTTTTCCTTGTCTTTCTTGCAGCCGCCGGCAAGGCTGAAGCACATTGACGCCGCGAGAAGGACGGGAATAATTTTTGCCGCTTTGAATTTCATACCTTTCCCCTTTTTTGTTTTTCTTATAAAGATTTACGCGCGCGTTGCGTGTCAACGCGCGCAGAAAGGGGGACGTCCCCCAAAATCTTTCGTATATTTTAACACATCCGAACCCGTTTGTCAACAGCGAAAATTGCATGCGGGCGGTCAATTGAGCACGATATTTTTAAGCTTGTCGTATTTTTCCGCGGCCGCCGCGCGCAGTCCGCTTATATCGAACGCGCCCGAAAACGCCTCGTCGGAAAGCGCCTTTGCGGTAAACAGCGCGGACACGGGAAAGCGCAGGTTTTTCAGCTCCGAAAGAATGTGCCCGCTCTGCCGCGTGCCCATAAAGTCGCCGCCGCCCCGCATTTTCAGATCGCTTTCGGCAATGGCGAACCCGTCCGAATTGTCCTTCAGCACCGCAAGCCTCTCCCGCGCCTGTTCGCTGTCGTTCCCCATTATCAGAAAACAATAGCTCTTGACGCTTCCCCTGCCCACTCTGCCGCGCAGCTGGTGGAGCTGGGAAAGCCCGAATCTTTCGGCGTTGTAGATGACCATTACGGTCGCGTCCGGCACGTCCACGCCCACCTCTATAACGGTGGTGGATACGAGGCAATCGTACTTTTTGGCGCGGAAGTCCTCCATTATTTCGTCCTTCTTTTTATCGGGGAGCTTGCCGTGGAGGAGGGCGAATTTTACGCCCGGCATGGCCTTTGCGAGGTCGTCGTACAGATCCGTGACGGACATGACAGTGCCCTCGTCGTCGCCCTCTATCTGCGGGCAGACGAAATACGCCTGTCTGCCCTTTTTCGTCTCCTTCGAGATCCAATCCAGCATGGCGTAGTACTTGTTTTTGCCTATGACCGAGGTGGATATTTCCTGGCGGGCGCGGGGCTTTTCCCTTATCGTCGTCACGTCCAAATCGCCGTAAAATACAAGGGAGAGCGTGCGGGGAATGGGCGTCGCGCTCATTATAAGGCTGTCGCAACTGTCTCCCTTTTCGCCGAGCGCGCTCCTCTGGGCCACGCCGAAGCGGTGCTGTTCGTCGCAGACGACGAGGGAGAGAGCGCTCATCTCCACGTCCTTTTGTATGACGGCGTGCGTGCCGCAGACCACGTTTACGCTTCCCTCTTTAAGTCCTTTCTTTATTTCCCTCTTCTCCGCGGCGGGCGTGGTGCCCGACAAAAAGCGCACGTTATACTCCGGCAAATACCTTTCGATGAGCGCGGCGTTCTGACGGGCGAGCACCTCCGTCGGCGCGAGCATAGCCGCCTGGTAACCCGATTTGACCGCCATATATATGGCGGCGAGCGCGACCGCCGTCTTTCCGCAACCCACGTCGCCCTGCAACAGTCTGTTCATCGCGGCGGGGGAATGAAGGTCATCCAGGACCGCCTTTACCGCCTCCCTCTGCCCGCGGGTAAACTCGAAGGGAAAACGCCCGATGAACTCAACCACGTCCCCCTCAGTCACGCCGTAAAAGTGCCTGCGCGCGACCTGTCTGTCGCCCTTTATCATCTTGAAAGCGGATATGAGTACGAAGTACTCCTCAATGGCGATCCTCTCGCCGGCCGCCCCGATATCCTGCGGCGAGGAGGGGCAATGTATCTTTTTGTACGCCGTCTGCAGATCGTACAGCTTGTATTTTTTTACGAGGGGGAAGGGCACCAGCGTGCGCACGGGGACGTTGTTTACCGCCTGCCTAACGGCCTGTCTCACCGCGCCCTGCGTCAGACCCTCGGTCAGCGGATATACGGGCACTATGCCCTGTAAATTTTTTACGCTGTCCAATCTCTCGAAAGTGGGGTTGACCATAGACGCGCCCATGCCGTAGCGGTTGCGCACCCTGCCGTAAAAGAGATATTCCCCCAACTTCAAAGTACTTGCGACGTACATCTGGTTAAACCATATGGCCTCGAAGAGCGTATCCCCCTGGCGGCAGAGCGCCTTGACATAGGGGCGGCGGGCATAGCGGTTGACTTCGGTATTCACCACCTCGCACCTGACAAGAGCCATTTCGTTGTTGTATAAGCCGAAAATGTCGCTCGTTTTGGTCATGTCGAGGTAATCGCGCGGGAAAAGGCGCAACAAGTCCTCCTGGGAGTACACGCCCAGCTTATTGAAATATTTTTCCTTCTTTTCGGATACGTATTTGAGATCTGTCAGTCGCATATGCCTTTAAATAAACGCACAAGGGAAGCGGCGCGCCGCCTCCCTTGACCTTTCACGGCGGGATCTGCCCGCCCTTTTCTGTTCTGTTTCAAATTTGTCCCGCCTCCGCTTACTCGAGGGAGACGATATAGTAGTAGACGGGCTGGCCGCCGTAATGATAATCCACGTCGCAATCGGGGAAGGCCGCGCCCACCTTTGCGGCGAGCTTGCCCGCGTCCTCTTCGGTCACTTCGTCGCCGTAATAGAGAGTTATCATCTCATGCTCGCTGTTCTTCATCGATTTGATGAGGGAAAGGGTCGTGTCCTCTATGCTGTTGCCCTTTGCGAGTATCTTCTTTGCGTCGAGCCCGATTATATCCCCTTCCTTGAGCCTGAAGCCGTTCATCGTGGTGTTGCGCACGGCGTAAGTCACCTGCCCCGCCGCCACGTTGTCGAGCGCGTGCGTCATGTTCGTCTTGTTCTCCGGCACGCTTGCCTCGGGGTTGAAGGTGAGGGCCGCCGCAAAGCCCTGCGGCACGTTCTTTGTGGGTATAACGTGTATGGTGCGGTTGTTTACGAGGGCTTTCGCCTGCTCCGCCGCGAGTATTATGTTGGAGTTGTTGGGGAATACGAATACGTTGGAAGCGTTTATCTTCATGACCGCTTCGGCTATGTCCTGCGCCGAGGGGTTCATGGTCTGTCCGCCCTCTATGACCCTGTCCACCATGAGGTCCTTGAATATCTCCGCAAGGCCGTCGCCCGCGCATATTGCGAGCATGCCCATCTCCTTCTTTTCGGCCTCCATCTTGGCCTTGAGCTGGCGGTTTTCCTCGAGCATGTTCTCTATCTTTATTCTGTCCAGCTCGCCCAGCTCCAGCGCGTAGGTCAGCGCAATGCCCGGCGTGTTGGTGTGCACGTGCACTTTGATAAATTCGAGGTCGCCTATACATATTACGGAGTCGCCTATGCTCATCAGCTTTTCCTTGAGCTTATCGATGTCCGCAAGCGTTGTCTGCTGTTTTAAGTGAATGACGAAAAACTCCGTGCAATAGGCGAACTCTATCTCGCCCAAGTCGAGGTTGATTATATCGGAGTTGTCGTCGAAGTCGGGCTCCTTTGCCTCGGCCTGGGACTCCGTGGGTATGCTGTCCGTGCCTATATCTTCGCCCGTGAGGGCCGCGAGGAAGCCGCGCATTATGGTCATGAGACCCACGCCGCCGGAATCCACTACGCCCGCCTTTTTGAGAACGGGCAACAGCTCCGGCGTTTTGGCGAGCGCGTCGTCGCCCACCTCTATGACGGCGCGGAGGAAATCGGTAAAATCGCGGTTTTTGGAAGCCAACTTGGGGGCCGCCTCGCTCATCATTCTCACGACCGTCAAAATCGTGCCCTCTTTGGGTATGGACACGGCAGAATAAGCCACCTTCGTGCCCGCCTCCAGGGCCTTTGCAAACGTCTTTGTGTCAAAGGATTGGTTGCAATCCTTCAAAACCGAACAAATTCCCCTGAAAATCTGGGAAGAAATTACGCCCGAGTTGCCGCGCGCGCCGCGCAGCGCGCCCTTGGAAACTGCGTCGCAGATCTCCTGGAAGCGGTTTGACGTACAGGCGTTCATCTCCTTTATCGCCGACTGCAAAGTGAGCGACATATTTGTACCGGTATCTCCGTCGGGCACGGGGAAAACGTTGAGCGCGTCCACCTTTGCCCTGTTCAATTCAAGCATTCTCGCGCCGGACGCAACCATTTTGCGAAACTCTGCGCTGTTTACGGTTTTCTGCATAAAACTCCTTTAAGTTATCGGGAAGCCGCCCTTCGGTTCCCCTTTGACGCGCCTGTGCGGGCGCGCCCGTGCGTATATATAAATTTAATGTGTGAGCAAATTTTTCATCGCCGGCAAAAAAACGGGATTTTTTACCGACAAAAAACAGGCCGCAAAAGAAATATCTTCCGTGAGCCCGTTACAGCTTTACGCCTATGATGTTGACGTTCACGGTGTCCACTATCATACCCGTAAACTTTTCAACCTTATATTTAATTGCTTCTTTCAGACTTTCGGCAACGGCATTTATTGAAACGCCGTACTTTATTATGACGAATACGTCGATAAAAATCCTGTCTCCGCTGGTGACTACTTTCACGCCCTTTCCGCCCGCGGGCTTTTTAAACAACTCCGACAGCGAATCGGTAAAGCGGCGCGCCACCGTGTCCACGATGCCGTAACACTCCAACGCAGCATTGACGGCCACCTTGGCGATGGCCGAATCGGTTATGGATATTTTACCGTAAACGTTGCTCGTACTAACCGACATAAATTAGCTTCCTTTGGGCAGGATACACTGCCCATTGAAATGATTTTAACGCATTTTAAAAAGTTTTGCAAGCATATTGCCCGATTTAAGCAAAATTCTTTTATTATATTGTGAACATATCCGGCTTTGGGGCGCAATTTGGGGGTATTTCCCACAATTTTACCTCTTTGTCAAAAAAAATCTCAAATCGACGGATTTTTTGATTGATTTTTTTCAAAAGCCGTGTTATATTATTGAAGTCGCTTAAAAAACGGCTTTATTTTTCACGCAAAACGGTGTATTTTTAAGAATACGACTATCGAAAGGGAGGTAATTAACATGTCCAGAGTATGCAGTATATGCGGCAAGGGTCAGCTTTCGGGCAACAACGTCAGCCATTCCAAGAGAAGGACGAGAAGGACGTTTAAGGTAAACGTGCAAAAGGTTTCCTATGTTGACGCGGGGGGCAAAACCGTGAACGGCTATGTTTGCGCGCGTTGCCTCAAAACCGTGGAGAGGGCGTAAATATTGTAGCAAACGCGGTGCTTCGGCACCGCGTTTTTTTGTGCAGAAGTGCGCGATGAGTAATCATAGCGCACTTTTGCACTGCTACCGCTAAACGCATATAAGCGTCGTTCTGCGGCGTTGCCTTTGCGTTTGCCCTCGGTCATTTACGTCTGTGTAAACTCCCGTCGGGCAATCCGCAGGCGCCTTGCATAACTCGCTTCTATGCGTTTATAGACTTCGTAATTACAAGTTTATCCGAACTTTTTCTTAATAATTGCCGCTCCCGCAATAGGCTCCCCTTTTCAAAGGGGAGCTGTCTGCGGAGCAGGCTGAGGGGATTAAATGTAAACCGATATTTAAAGTGTTGTCATTCCGAGCGTAGCGCAAAGCGCGTAGTCGAGGAATCCCCCTTGTGGTGGTAGGGAGCAATGTTGAAACAGCATTATCACTTAGGACAGGGGGACCCATTCGACTCCGCTACGCTTCGCTCAGGGTGACGGCACGCCTCTTTCCCCTTGCCCTCTTCCTTTGGGGGAGGGTGTCGCGACAGCGACAGGTGGGAGCCTCCCATCACCCGCTAACGCGGGAGTGTCTCACACGGCGTAATGACAACGCCGTGTTCGGTCACCGTTCGCGCCTTGCACTATGCGCTCACTCATCTCGCGCGG
>CANREQ010000045.1 GCA_947629695.1 uncultured Clostridia bacterium
GCGGGCGCGGAGATATGCGTGGCCGCGACCAAAAGTTATATAGGACAGATAGCCGCCCTTTACATGCTTGCGGCGGGCAAAAGGGAGAGCGACGTTGCCGCAAAAAAGCTTGCCGCTGTTTCTTCGGATATGCTTCCCGCCCTTTCATGCGACGCGTCCGCGCGACGCATAGCCGGAATGTGCGCCCAAAGCCGCGCGGTGTTCTTCCTCGGCAGGGGGAGCGATTATTATACGGCGGTTGAGGCCTCTTTGAAGCTCAAAGAGGTGTCCTACATTTTCAGCGACGCCTACCCCGCGGGGGAGCTCAAGCACGGCACCCTCGCGCTCGCGGACGAAAGCACCCTAGCCGTATTCATAATTTGCGAGCGCACCGTGGCGGAAAAGTGCGTCAACGCGCTCGAACAGGTTCTCTCGCGCAAGGGCAGGGCGGCGGTCGTCACCTGCTTCGATGACATCGCTTCCCGCCTCAAGAGCTGTGCCGAGGTGTGGCTTCTGCCCCGCTCCGAGCCCGCCCTCACCCCGCTTATATGCGCCGTCGCGCTCCAAAAGGTCGCATACTTTACCGCAACCGGGCTGGGGATAGATCCCGATAAACCGCGCAACCTCGCTAAGTCCGTGACGGTGGAGTAGGAAAATAAAAAAAGCCGCGCGGCGTTTTGCGGGCTTTGACAAGATGGGGGAGGACGGCAAAAACGAAAAGCGCTTTCCGATAAAAAAAAGGCTTTGCGAAAAATAAAGGGCGGGAGATAACCTCTCCCGCCCGAAAGGCTTTTACGCCTTGGCCTCGATGTATTTTTTCTTCATGAGGGCAATATCCCCGTCGGTTATGCCCAGCTCCTCCTTGCAGTATCCCGCGATAGAGCCGTATTTTTTCTTGATGTCCTCGATGGGTTTTTTGAGGTATATCGGCTTTGCCGCCATCATTCCGAACAATATCTTTTTAAATCTCATGTACACGGGTGCGATGACCAATCCCGCGCGGTTCCAGAAAAACCGAGCGCGCTGGAAGTAGTGGGAAGCTACGTAGTCCTGTAAAATTATCTTTTCGTCCACGCCGAGCAAGCCCTCCACGAGCATCGCCA
Source organism: uncultured Clostridia bacterium (assembly GCA_947629695.1). Lineage (GTDB taxonomy): Bacteria > Bacillota > Clostridia > Christensenellales > Borkfalkiaceae > Coproplasma. The sequence goes on from CANREQ010000045.1 coordinate 1,083, forward strand.
AAATCCCAGCCCTGTCCTTTCCGCCGCTGCAGTGCCAGAGGATACAGTCCTCGTTTTCAACGATGAGCCTCAGCGCCTGTTTCAAATATCTTTTCGGCTCTTCGGAAAACAGCACGGAGCGGTACATTTCCGTCATATAATTGTCTGCATTTCCGAATTCGTCCTTTATCCTGCGCGATTCTATGGCCATAGTCCTCGTCATGCTCTTTTCGCGCGTGATTCCGGGCGTCGCGGTGCACAGTACGGGCAGGTGGACGTATCTGATGCCCTCCCACAGCGTATCGGGCGCTTCCTCGCACTCCGTAAAAATGCGCAGATCTATCACTGTTTTCACGTTCATGTCCTTTAGCGCCTGCACCGTGGAATCGGGTATTTTATAAAGTTTTCCGCTCCTTATAAGCTTTCCCTTTCTTATAACGCCCCCGTCGGCGGGTATCCCCCCGAGGTCGCGCGTGTTGAAAAGCTTTTTGAGTTTTAACCGCCTGATGTGCATACCCGCATTATAACATTTTTTTAGCGCGCCGTCAAGCATAACCTTGTCCGGGAGAGCTCTTCACGCGCCCGCTAAGTTTATTTTTGCCGTCCGCACGCAAAAAAATGTGCGTAAAATGTTTAAGCGGCCCGCGAAAGTTTTATATTTATATTGTAAACAAAACGAAAACCGCAAATTCAAAGGTAAGACAATGTCGGAAAAGAAAGCAAAACACGCCAAAGAGCAGGCCCCGTCGGACGGGGCGCCCGTACAGGACAACAAACCCATAGAGGAAAATACGGAGCAAGCAGGGGAAATCAACAAGGAGAGCGGCGCGCCCGCCGAGGAGCTTAAAAAGGCGCTCGCGGCGGCAGAGGACTACAAGGACAAGTGGTACAGGGTATCCGCCGAGTACGATAATTACAGGAAGCGCAACTCCGCGTCAGTATCCCAGGCCTACCGCGACGGAATGGCGGATGCGGTTTTGAAGCTTCTGCCCGTGGCGGATAACTTCGGCTATGCGCTCGCTTCGGCTTCGGACGAAAAGACAAAGGCGGGAATAGATAAGATAATCAAAAACTTCGCCAACATATTGCAGTCCTTCGGCGTGGAGGAGATCCCCGTCGCGGTCGGCGACAACTTCGACGAAAGCTCCATGGAGGCGGTTATGAACACTCCCTGCGGCGAGGGCGAAGAGCCAAACAAGGTGAGCACGGTCCTCAAAAAGGGGTATAAGCAGGGCGAAAAGGTTATACGCTTTGCACAGGTTGCGGTCACCGTTTGAAATCAAAAAATATCGCGCAGGCGCTTTACATGGCGCGGCGCACCGAAAAAGATAAGATATAACATTGAGAGGATAATATTATGGGAAAGGTAATCGGCATCGATTTAGGCACAACAAACTCCTGCGTGGCGGTAATGGAGGGCGGCGAGCCCGTCGTTATAGCCAACAGCGAGGGCAGCAGGACAACGCCTTCCGTCGTTTCGTTTAAGCAGGACGGAAGCAGAATAGTCGGACAGGCGGCGAAGAGGCTTGCCGTCGCGCAACCCGACAAGACGGTCATCTCCATAAAAAGGCACATGGGCGAGAGCTACAGGGTGAATATAGAAAAGGGATATTCCCCCCAGGAAATTTCCGCGATGATACTTTCCAAGCTCAAGACGGACGCGGAAAGCTATCTCGGCTCCAAGGTTACGGACGCGGTCATAACCTGTCCCGCATACTTCAACGACTCCCAGAGGCAGGCGACAAAGGATGCGGGCAAGATCGCGGGTCTGAATGTTCTGCGCATTATAAACGAGCCCACCGCGGCCGCGCTCGCTTACGGGCTTGATAAGCAGGAAGGCACCCAAAAGGTCATGATCTACGACCTCGGCGGCGGCACGTTCGACGTCTCCATTCTCGAGATAGGCGACGGCGTATTCGAAGTGCTTGCGACCAACGGCGATACGCACCTCGGCGGCGACGACTTCGACAACAAGATAATAGATTATCTCGTGGAAAGCTTCAAGCGCGACACGGGCGTCGATCTTTCCAAGGATAAAATGGCCATGCAGAGGCTCAAGGAAGCGGCGGAAAAGGCCAAGATAGAGCTTTCGGGCATGAGCTCGACGAACATCAACCTGCCCTTCATAACCGTAGTTGACGGCGCGCCCCAGCACCTCGACGTAGACCTCAGCAAGCAAAAATTCGATTCGCTCACCGCGGATCTCGTGGAGAGGACCGTGGAGCCCATGAAAAAGGCAATGGCCGACGCGAAGCTCAAATATTCCGATTTGAGCAAGGTCATAATGGTGGGCGGCTCCACGCGTATCCCCGCCGTGTTCGACAAGGTGAAGAGCCTTACGGGCAAAGAGCCTTTCAAGGGCATCAACCCCGACGAGTGTGTGGCGATAGGCGCGGCAATTCAGGGCGGCGTGCTCTCCGGCGAGGTGAAGGACGTGCTCCTTCTTGACGTAATGCCCCTGACCCTCGGCATCGAGACGCTGGGCGGAGTTTCCACCCCGCTCATCGAGAGGAACACGACTATCCCCGTAAAGAAGAGCCAGGTGTTCTCCACCGCCGCGGACAATCAGCCGGGCGTTGAGATCAACGTATTGCAGGGCGAAAGAAAATTCGCGCGCGACAACAAGACGCTGGGTAAATTCATGCTCAACGACATTCCTCCCGCACCCCGCGGCGTGCCCCAGATAGAGGTTACCTTCGACGTGGACGCGAACGGCATAGTCAACGTCACCGCGAAGGATCTCGGCACGGGCAAGAGCCAGAATATCACCATAACGGCTTCAACCAATCTCTCCGAAGAGGAGATAGACAAGGCCGTCAAGGACGCAGAAAAGTACGCCGAAGAGGACAAAAAGCGCAAGGAAGCCATCGACAACAAGAACAGTTTGGAGGGCATGATAGACTCGCTTGAAAAGACGGTCAAAGAGGCGGGCGACAAGCTTTCCGAAGATGATAAAAAGACCATCGAGGACGCGGTTGCGCACGCCAAGAGCGAGCTTGAAAGCGGCGATAACGACAGGATAAAGGACGCGCTGGAGCAGTTGCAAAAGGACGTTCAGCCCGTGATAGCCAAGATGTATCAGCAGGCGCAGAGCTCCTCCTCCGACGACGGCGGCGCGGGCAATGCGGGCGGCGACGACGATACGGAATTCCGCCAGCACTGATATGCCGCGGCGGACAAATAAAAAAATATAAAAAAATGGATTTGCAGCGCGCGTGTATACGTGCGCTGCAAAATCGGGTTATAACATGGCGGATAAAATCAATTATTACGACGTGCTCGGCGTGGGACGAAGCGCCTCGCAGGACGAAATAAAATCGGCATACAGAAAGCTCGCAAAGCAATATCACCCCGATTTTCACCCCGGGGACGCGGCGGCTGCGGAAAAATTCAAGCAGATAAACGAGGCCAACGAGACGCTTTCCGACGAGAACAAGCGCAAACAGTACGACTTCGAGCTCGACCACCCGGGAATGGGAGGCATGGGCGACATGGGCGGCTCCGGCATGGGCGACATGGGCGGATTCGAGGATATAATCTCCTCCATGTTCGGCGGTTTCGGCGGCTTCGGCGGCCGCCAGAACACCCAGCAAAAATCGCGCGGTGCGGACATCTCCCAGACAATTTCGCTATCCTTTCTCGACGCTATAAAGGGGTGCAGTAAGGAGATAAGCTATTACCGCAACGAGCCCTGCAAATCGTGTTCTGGCACGGGCGCGAAGGGCGGCACGGCTTTCAAAAAGTGCCCCCGTTGCGGCGGAAGCGGACGGGTCAAATTCCAGCAGGATACCATTTTCGGGCGCACGATACAGGTGGGCGTGTGCACGGAGTGCAACGGCGCGGGCAAGAAGATAACCGAGCGTTGCCCCGACTGCAAGGGCGTGGGCTATACGCGCAAACAGACGGTTATCACCGTAAATATCCCCGCCGGAGTGGATAACGACAGCACTTTGAGAAAGCGCGGCTACGGCATGGCGGCGGCAAACGGCGGCGAGACGGGCGATCTGTACGTCTATTTCCGCATACAGCCTCATAAGCTCCTCAAGCGCGAGGACAAAGATCTGTTCGTCACCGTTCCCATAAGCTTTAAAACGGCCTGCCTCGGCGGCAAGATATTGGTGCCCGGCATAGACGACATGCTGGAGCTTACTATCCCCTCGGGCACTTACAGCGGGACGCGCTTCTGCCTCAAGGGCAAGGGCGTAAAGACGGTGAACGGCACGGGCAACCTCTTCGTCACCGTGGAAATAGAGGTGCCCGACAGACTCTCCCGCGAGCAGAGCAAGCGCATAAACGAGTTTGAGGACTCAATAGAGCTTAAAGCCTGCTCAAGAATGAATAAATTCGCAAACGACGTGTCGTCACTGTACGGCAGAGAAATCAAAAAGCAATGAGCTTTACCGCCAAGGCTTTGCGGATATCAACTTGTCCCGCGGCTCAAACCGCGGGCTCTTTTTTACCTTATATGCGCATATGCCTATTTCGGCGCTTGATTATATGCGCACGCGGGAGTAAAATATATCCGCATGGCAAACCGCGAATAGCGGCGCTCAAAACAGGGATAATATATATTGGGTGGACGCATGGACATGTATGATTGTATTGTTATAGGTACGGGCGCGGCGGGGATCTCGGCCGCACTTTCGCTCAGATCTTTGGGTATGAGCTTTCTGTTGATAGGCGATAAAAACCTTTCCGCCAAAATCGGAAGGGCGGAAAAAATAAGAAATTACCCCGGCCTTACGGGCGTTACGGGCGGGCAGTTGTGCGCGGCGTTTTCCTCCCAGCTTGAGGCAGAGGGGATAGAGATAACGCAGGGCAAGGTCAACGGCGTGTTCGCAAACGGAGAAAGCTTTTTGGTCGCGTGCGGCGAAAGCACCTACGAATGTGCGACGGTCATCCTCGCGACGGGCGTGGAAACTATCAAGCCCATAGAGGGCGAAAGGGAATTTCTCGGCAGGGGCGTGAGCTACTGCGCGCCCTGCGACGCCTTTTTGTACAAGGGCAAGAAGGTCGCCGCGATACTGTGCGCGCGCGAGGAGGAAGGGGAAGTTACCCTGCTTTCCCGCTTTGCCGGGGAGGTTGAGCTCTTCCCCATGTGCGCCGGGTACGGGGAATTTCCGGAAAATGTGCGCATAATGAGCGGGCGGCCGCTTAAAATAGCCGGTGGGGAGCGCGTGGAAAGCGTTATCACCGACGGGGGAGAGGTGAAGGTTGACGGCGTGTTCGTATTAAAGCAGACGACCTCCGGCGACGCGCTTTTGAAGGGGCTGGAGACGGAGGACGGGCTCGTCAAAATAAACAGGCTTTGCGAGACGTCAACGCGCGGCGTGTACGCGGCGGGCGACTGTACGGGCAGGCCCTTCCAATACGCGAAAGCGGTGGGAGAGGGCAACGTCGCGGCGCACTCCGCATACGCGTATTTAACTGCGAAAAAGAAGGGAAAGAGATGATTGCCGTATACCTCGCCGAGCCCTGTAAAATGTGCGCAGATGCCCACATATGGCCCGCCGAACGCGAAAAATATATAAAAAATACGGCCGATAAAGAGGTCGCAAGGCTTAGGTTCGGCGCATGGAAATTGCTTGAGACAGCCGCCTTTGAAAGGTTCGGGTTAAAATTCGATACGCTCGGGTTTTCCGTCGGAAAGGACGGGAAGTGGTCGTGCGATAAATTTTTCTTTTCGCTCAGCCATACGCGCGGATTGGCGGTCGCGGCCCTTTCGGATTTCCCCGTCGGCGTGGACGCGGAAAGCATTTCGGCGTTTGCGCAAAGGTGCCGCAGATCGGAAAATTTCGCCTCCTCCTTGCGCGAAAGATTGGGGCTCGGCCTATGCGGCGAAAGGGAGCTGCTAAGGGAGTGGACGGCGCGGGAGAGCGCGTTCAAGCGCGGCGGCTACGATTGCGTGTTTGCCGCGCGGTGCGATCCAAGCCGGCTTTTGTGGGCGGCTTTCGGCGATTATGAAATCTGCGTTTGCGGGGAAGATGTGCCCGGCGCGCGCTTTTATACCGCGCATGAAGAAAACGGCGCATACGGCCTCGGCGCCGAAATATCGCCTGACGGCATATTCCGGCTCCCCTGATTTATAGGGGAAACCCTCGAATCCATCTCTATATTCGTTCGTACAAGCGGCGGTGGCACTTTCGTTCCACCGCCGCTTGTCTGGCGGAGAGAGAGGGATTCGAACCCCCGGAAGCTTTCACTTCAACGGTTTTCAAGACCGCCGCAATCGACCACTCTGCCATCTCTCCAAGATATATTAAGTTGTTTACAAACGGCTTGCGTTCGGGATAGAAATCCGCGAAGCGCAATCCGAACGGTTTGACGCGATTGCGCCTTTATGGCGAACAATCGCTATTCCGTCGCTACGCTCCTCACAAGACCCGCCGCGAGGAATCGCCGCTCAATCATCAAGCCCTGTTATTTTAGCAGATAAGAAATGTAATGTCAAACGATTTTGGGCCGAGTAAACCGCCTTGCCGCGCCGCAGTGCGTTTGCTTAGGTTGAAATAACCCCGGCCGGGTCTCATTTCCCGGCAGCGCCGCTCTCTGATTTTTCGCCCGACCGCCCGAAAAACGGGCCGTACTGTTGTAATTTCCGGCGAAATGTGCTAAACTGTAATCGGGCGCATACCGGCAAAAGCCGCACAGCATAGCGAAGATAAGCGGGAAGTAACCCGTTAAAGCGCGCAAATGCCGTATCCGCCGCAAAACAGGAAATATTAAACGGGCGCATAAGCGCGAAAGGGAGGGAAAAATATGTGCACTGCCGTCGTTTACAAGACGAGCGATAACTACTTCGGGCGCAATCTCGATTACGAATTTTCATACAACCAGACGGTAACTGTCACGCCGAGAAATTACGTGTTCCGCCTGCGCCGCATGGGCGATTTCAAGCCGAAATACGCGATGATAGGCATGGCGTTTGTGCAGGAGGGCTATCCCCTTTACTACGACGCGATAAACGAAAAGGGCCTCGGCATAGCCGGCCTCAATTTCCCGGGAAACGCATATTACATGCCGTACAAAGAGGGTGCGGAAAACATCACGCCGTTCGAGTTTATCCCCTTCGTGCTGGGCATTTGCGCGACGGTTGACGAGGCGGAAAAACTGCTTAAAAAAGTCAGCGTATACAGGGAGGATTTCAGCCCGTCGCTTCCCCTTTCGCCATTGCATTGGCTCATTTCTGACGACAGGCGCAGTATCGTGGCCGAGCCCGTGAAGGAGGGATTAAAGCTTTACGATAATCCCGTGGGCGTGCTCACCAACAATCCGCCCTTCGATTATCATATGCACAACCTTGCAAACTACATGTCGCTTTCCCGCGGGGAGCCGCAAAACGCGTTCGCGCCGGACATCGACATAAAGGCGTACAGCCGCGGAATGGGCGCGATGGGACTTCCGGGCGATTTGTCGTCGGCTTCGCGCTTTATCAAGGCGGCGTTTACAAAGCTAAATTCTGTTTGCGGCGGGGGAGAAGAGGAAAGCGTGAGCCAGTTCTTCCATATTCTGGGCTCCGTCGCCCAGCAGATGGGCTGTTGCAAGGTGGAGAAGGGATACGAACACACGATTTATTCCTCGTGCTGTAACGCCACCCGCGGCATTTATTATTACACCACCTATTACAACAGCCGCATATCCGGCGTGGATATGCACCGCGAAGATCTCGAAGGCAAAGAGGTTATAAGTTATCCGCTTGAGAGCGGACAGCAAATAAAGATGTGCAACTGAAAATGCGTTCACAGGCGCATATATGGGGGTGTAACCGTATTTTAAATAAAAATAACGGGCGGTGCGCGCCGGAATATTTCGGCGCGCACCGCCCGAGGTTTATCTTGGCATATCTTTAATTGGTCAGTAAAAACAGCGCGAAGAACATTACGGAAATGACCCAGGTAACCGCTGAAATTTCCTTTATCTTGCCCGTGCAGATCTTCATAATGACGCAGGATATGAGCCCCACGCCTATGCCGTAGGAAATGGAGAAGCCGAACGCCATCACGGCAATCGTCAAAAACGCGGGCAACGCGTTTGCGGGGTGCGACCAATCGATATTTTTGACGGACGACATCATCAGCACGCCCACCCAGATGAGCGCGGCGGCCGTAGCGCATTCGGGTATTAAATTTGCGAGCGGGCTCAAAAACATGGCGAGCATGAAGCAAATTCCCGTGACGAACGCCGCAAAACCCGTCCTGCCGCCCGCGGCGACGCCGGAGGAGGCTTCTACATACGCGGTCACCGTGGCGGCTCCGCAGACCGAGCCCACGCAAGTGGCTATCGCGTCGGAGAGCATACATTGGTTGAGGCGCTTGGGCGTTCCGTCCTCTTCCAAGAGGTTGCCCTTGGAGCACGCGCCGTAAAGCGTGCCGAGCGTGTCGAACATATCTATCATGCACAGGGAGAGGGCGGAAGTCAGAATGAGCACGGCCAGCGTGCCCCCGTTGTGCCCTTCTACCCCGAAGTAGCCCGAAAAGTCGAAGCCGTGCGCAAACACCTGCCCGGCGGAGTGCTTCCCCCAATCCACAAACGATTTAAAGGGATCGTCCATTGTGAACGAGGCGAAAAAATTCACGCAGTCCGCGTCGTGCCATGCGCATCCCAGCCCCGCGAGGGCGAAGTATATAATCGTCGTGCCTATAATTCCCCAAAGTATCGCGCCGTTTACCTTTTTCGCGCTAAGCACGCCTATCGCGATCACGCCGAACAGCGCGAGGGCCGCCGAAACCGCCCCGAGGTAATTGAGATTTCCGCTTAAAACGTTGAACGAGGTAAAGCCTATCGCGCCTTCGGAAAGCTTTACGAGCCCCGCGTTTTTAAATCCCAAAAGCGCAATGAAAAATCCTATGCCGACGGGAATGGATATTCTCACTTCGTCTGGTATGGCCATTAAAATTTTCTTCCTCAGTCCCGTCGCCGTCAACAGTATGAAAATTATTCCGTCAAGCATGACGAATATCATCGCGTTGGCATAAGTCATTCCCGTGGACGCGCCGATAAGCGTGCCCGTGACATAAACCGCCGCGCCCATTCCCGAAGCCTGTGCGAGCGGCATTTTCGCGAGGAACGCCATCAGCATGGTGCCCACTACCGCGCCCAAGGCCGTCGCTATGTAGACCGCGCCGAAGGGCACCGCGTCGCCGTACATCTTGGGCACCACCAAAAGGGCGTACACCATCGACATAAAAGTGGTCACGCCCGCAATTATCTCCGTTTTAAAGGAGGAGCCGTTCGCCGTTATCCCGAAGAACGCGTCCAACCTGTTCGGCTTTTTTACGGCCTTTGCCGCGCCGTTTGGACATTCGGAGGTGCTTTGCGTATTCTCTTGCTCTTTCGCGCCTTCGGTTTTATCGGCCCGGTCGCCGGTAAATTTTTCTTCCATAATATTTTAACCCTTGTTTTCGTAAATTTCGCGCTTCAGAATGCCGACGTAGGGCAGGGTGCGGTAGCGTTGGGCGTAATCCAGCCCGTAGCCGACAATAAAGTCGTTGCCGACCTCGAAGCAGGAATAATCCGCCTGTATGTCCGCCGTCCTGCGCGAGGGCTTGTCGAACAGCGTGACGGCCGTGAAGGATTTCGCCCCCGCCCGCAAGATCTCCCCTTTCATCTTGAAGAGCGTATTGCCGGAATCTATTATGTCCTCCACGATTATCACATCGCGCCCCTCCAAAGGCACGGACAATTTCATGAGCGTCGCGGGTTTGCCGTCGCTTTCGGAGCTGTTGCCGTAAGAGGAAACGGCGGTGAAATCGATCTGTAACGGCGTTTTCATCGCCCTCACCAGGTCGCAGAAGAAAAACGCGCTTCCCTTTAACACGCACACGGCAAGCGGCAGGGAGTCCGAAGAGGCGAATTTTTCATCCAGCCACTTTGCGGCGGCCGCGACCTCTTCGGCTATACGGCTTTCCGTCAGCACGATTTTTTCGATATCGGGGTGCATAAAGAACCTCCATGTAAAAATTCAAATACATTTTAACACGTTTTTCCGCCCTTTTCAAGGGGCAAAATGCGCAATGTGCTCAAGTTTTTGTGTGGTTACAATAGATGTGAGACAAGTGGGCTAAAAAAAGATAGCGAACAAGGTGCTCCATGTGATATAGTTTA
>CANREQ010000046.1 GCA_947629695.1 uncultured Clostridia bacterium
TGGACACCCACTGTTTTGCCGCGCGAGATGAGTGAGCGCATAGTGCAAGGCGCGAACGGTGACCGAGGCAAATGTTGCCCCTTACATTTGCCGAGACGCTGTCTGCTTGCAGACTGAGGGGATTGTTCCCCTCTCACCGCGGCAGTCGGGGTCAACTTCCCCCCAACCCCCAACCTACCACCCCTAATCCCCATGTCCGAAAATGATATAAATATATCCGTTTGGTGTATGGAAGAGAATGGTTGAAAAGCGTTATAATTACAGTGATAATTTATAAAGATACATGCGCGTTGCGCGTAAACCACGCGCGCGATGAGGAGGAAAAAATGTCAATCAAAGAAAAACTCGATAAACTTGTCGAAGATCTCTCAAACGTAGGCATTGTTCCGGTAATCAAGCTGGACAAGGTCGAAAACGCCGAAAAGCTTGCAAAAGCTTTGCGCGACGGCGGCATCAACTGCGCGGAAGTTACTTTCCGTGCAAAGGGCGCGGACGAAGTAATTAAGCGCATGGTCAAGGCCTATCCCGACATGCTCGTGGGCGCGGGCACCGTTTTGACGTGCGAGCAGGCGGACGCGGCCTATGCGGCGGGCGCGAAATTCTGCGTAGCCCCCGGCCTCAATCCCAAGGTGGTAAAGCATTGCCTCGATAAGGGCATTCCCTTTGCCCCCGGCCTTTCTTCCGCAAGTGAAATCGAACAGGCTTTGGAGCTTGGATTGGACTTTGCCAAGTTCTTCCCCGCGGAACAGGCGGGCGGACTTCCCTACATAAAATCCGTATGCGGGCCCTACACCACGATGCGCTTTATGCCCACGGGCGGCGTTACGGCGGACAACCTCAACACCTATCTCGCTTACGACAAGATCGTGTGCTGCGGCGGAAGCTGGATAGTTCCCGCAAAGATGCTCGACGAGGAGAATTGGGCGGGCATAACCGCGCTTTGCAGAGAGGCTATCGATAAAATGCTCGGCTTCAAAGTCGTGCACGTCGGCATAAACTGCGCCAACCCCGAAGAGGCGGAAGGCGTCGCCGATAAATTCGACGCGGCGTTCGGCTTCGCCAAGAAAGTGGGCAACAGCTCGGTATTCGCTTCCACCTATGTGGAGTGCATGAAGAAGCCCTTCAAGGGCGCGATGGGACATATCGCGGTATCCACCAATTCGGTAAAGAGGGCGGTATACCAGCTTGCGATGCGCGGCTTCGCGGCGGACGAGAGCACGTACAAGTACGACGCAAAGGGCAACCTCACCGTAGCCTATCTCAAGGACGAGTTCGGCGGGTTTGCGGTGCACCTCGTACAGGCGAAGTAACCTTTCAAATTCCGGGCGTTTACCCGATAGACCCCCGCATATGTGCGGATTAAATCAAGAAATTACCCGATAAGGGAGAAAAATCAAATATCTTTTAAGGAGAAAACCAACACTATGAAAAAGATTGTAACCATGGGCGAAATAATGCTTCGTCTCTCCACCCCCAACAACGAGAAGTTCATCCAGGCCGACGAGTTTGACATCAACTACGGCGGCGGCGAGGCCAACGTTGCGGTATCCTGCGCAAACTACGGCCACAAGGCGGAGTTCGTAACCGCGCTTCCCGCAAACGAACTCGGCGATTGCGCCGTTGCGGCTCTCCGCAAGTACGGCGTAGAGGTTGACCACATCGCGCGTTGCGGCGAAAGATTGGGCATCTACTATCTCGAGACGGGTTCGTCCATGCGTCCTTCCAAAGTCGTTTATGACAGGGCGCACTCTTCCATAACGACAGCTACGGCTAAGGACTTCGATTTCGACGCTATTTTCGAGGGCGCGGATTGGTTCCACTTCACGGGCATCACACCCGCCGTTTCCGACAGCGCGGCAGTGCTCACCGAGGAAGCTTTGAAGGCGGCGAAGAAGCACGGCGTTACCGTTTCGGTTGACCTCAACTTCCGCAAGAAGCTCTGGTCCAGCGAGAAGGCACAGAAGGTTATGACCAACCTCATGAAGTACGTTGACGTGTGCATAGGCAACGAAGAGGACGCGGAGCTTGTTCTCGGCTTCAAACCCGGCAAGACGGACGTCACCAGCGGCGATCTCGAGCTTGCGGGCTACAAGTCCATATTCGAGCAGATGGTAGCCAAGTTCGGCTTCAAGTACGCCATATCTTCCCTCCGCGTTTCGCATTCGGCTTCGGACAACGGCTGGTCGGCTTGCATTTACAGCGCGAAGGACAAGGAATTCTATCATTCCAAATCATATAGAATACACCCCATCGTTGACCGCGTAGGCGGCGGCGACTCCTTTGCGGGCGGCGTTATCTGCGGCTTCCTCGACGGAAAGGACTTCAAGTCCGCCCTCGAGTTCGGCGTTGCGGCATCCGCCCTCAAGCACACCATTCCCGGAGACTTCAACCTCGTTACGAGGAAGGAAGTGGAGGCTTTGGCCGGGGGCGACGGTTCGGGCCGCGTACAGAGATAAAAAGCGGCTGTGCCGCTTTTGTGCGGCGGCTTGACGTCGCCGCACGGCTCCCGCTAAACGCATATAAGCGTCGCAATACTGTGTCAGGCTCCGCGCCGCTTTGGTCGTGTACGTCTGTGTACACTCCCTGCAGTCGGTGCTCGCCTTCTCACACGGCGTAAGGGCAACGCCGTGTTCGGTCACCGTTCGCACGGGACGGAAGTGCTCACTCATCTCGCTTCGGCACGCACAGCGCTACTAGGCTGTGCTATGAAATGCCTCGCTCGTCCTTGTCTTGCTCGCTTCTATGCGTTTATAGACTTCGTAATTACAGCTCCCGCAATTTAATGTGTCGTCATTCCGACCGATTGAGAGTGCGAAGCACTCGATTGAGTGGAGGAATCCCCCTTGTGGTGGTAGGGAGCAGTTTTGAAACGGCTTTTCCACTTAAGACAGGGGGACCCGTTCGACTCCGCTACGCTCCGCTCAGGGTGACGACCGAAGGTGGATGACGGTGGGGCAGGACAGTGCCGCTTGGCGCCCTTTAGTGCCAACGGCACCAAGGGGAGCTGTCGCCGAACGGCGACTGAGGGGATTGTTTTCCGATAATTACTTCTGATTACTTCGGCAACTTTAACTCGACGTATCCCCCGCGTTTCGGGGGATGCGGCGGGCGAAGAATGTGCCGGCAATTCATTCAAAATCAACGGTAAAAAGACTATGCAAATTGCATTTCGCACGCACGACCTCGGCGTAAAAGGCGCGGAGGCGGCGGTAAAAAAATGTAAAGAATGCGGTATATCCGCCGTCCAGCTGGTGGCGTATAAGTTTATCGACGAGATACCCTATCAGCCGGGCGGGATAACCGCGGAAAGCGCGAAGAGCCTCGGTGAAACGCTCAAAAAGGGCGGCGTCTCCGTAGGCCTCATCGGCGCGTACTTCAATCCCGTTCACTCCGATAAGCAAAAAGTAGAAAGGTGCAAGGGCGTTTTCAAGGATTACCTTAAATACTCCGCGCTTCTGGGGTGCGACACGGTGGGAAGCGAGACGGGCTCCTTCAACGACGACAAGTGGACGTACAATCCCTTAAACCGCACGGAAGAGGCTTTGCAGACTGTTATTTCCACCTTTACGGAGCTTGCGGACTACGCCAAAAGCGTGGGCGCGTACATCGGAATGGAGGGCGCGGCGGGTCACGTTTGCTACGATGTGGCGACGTTGAAGCGCGCGATAGACGGCGTAAACAGGGACAACGTAAAGGTCATATTCGACATTTACAATTACCTCGATATGTCCAACTATTCAAACTACATAAGTATATTGGAAGAGGGTCTGAAAACCTTTGCCGGCAAGATAACCGTATTCCATATGAAGGATTTCGTCATATCGGAAGGAAAGATCAAGCAGGTCGCGCCCGGCAAGGGCAATTTCGATTATCCCGCCCTGTTGAAGAGGATAAAGGAGTACGATAAAGACGCCGTGCTCGTGCTCGAGGGCACGACGGGCGACGATATTGTACCCTGCACGGAATATGTCAGAAAAGTATGGGAGAGCGTTTAAAAGCTATCCCGCTTGCGCATTGTTGCGCGAACAATATAAGGAGAATTGAAAAATATGAAATTTGACGTAAGATACGCAAATCATCCCGATGATTCCAAAAAGTACGACACCGAGGAGCTGAGGAAAAAATACCTCATAAAGAAGCTCTTCGAGGAGGACGATATACTCCTGACGTATTCCCATCAGGACAGAATAATCGCGGGCGGCGCAATGCCCGTGAAGAAAGAGCTTTCGCTCGGCACGTTTAAGGAGCTTGCGACGGCGTATTTCCTCGAAAGGCGCGAAATGGGCGTCATCAACATCGGCGGCGCGGGCATTATAACCCTCGACGGAAAGAAATACGAGATAGGGCACAAGGAAGGCATCTATATAGGAATGGGCACGAAGGAGATAACCTTCGCCTCGGCAAACGCCAAAGAGCCCGCCAAATTCTATATAAACTCCAGCCCCGCGCACAAGAGCTACCCCACGGTCAAGATAACCAAGCCGGTCGAGGGCGTTACCCCTCCCGAGGGCACGCGCTACTGCGTACAGAGGCACCTCGGCACCGTAGAGGGCATGAACAAGCGCACGATCAACCAATTCATCGTGCAGGACGTATGCGAGAGCTGCCAGCTCGCCATGGGCATGACGGAGCTTGCGGTGGGAAGTTCGTGGAACACCCTTCCCAGCCACACGCACGAGCGCCGCATGGAAGTTTATATGTACTTCGAGGTTCCCGAGGATCAGGCGGTAATACACCTTATGGGCACGCCCAAGGAAACGCGCCACATAATAATGCACAACGAGCAGGCGGTCATATCCCCCTCGTGGTCCATACACACGGGCGTAGGCACATATAACTACACCTTTATATGGGGCATGTGCGGCGAAAACCAGGCATACGACGACATGGACAACATAAAGACTCAGGACTTAAAATAAACATTCGGCAACGAGTGATTGAATATAAAAACACTTAATCCAAAAAATCAAAAGGGGAAAAGGTAAAAAATGGCAACTTTATTATTCAAAGACGTAAACAAGGTTTACCCCAACGGTTATCATGCCGTACATGACTTCAATATGGAAATCAAGGACGGAGAATTTATCTGCCTCGTCGGCGATTCCGGTTGCGGTAAATCCACCACGCTCCGTATGATAGCGGGCCTCGAGGACATCACCTCGGGCGAGTTCTATATCGACGGCAAGCTTGCAAACCAGATGACCTCGAGGGAGAGGGGAATCGCGATGGTATTCCAATCCTACGCGCTCTATCCTCACCTCACCGTGTACGAAAACCTCGCGTTCGGCCTCATGCTCGAGGGCATAGACGCGGACATAATCGAGGAAAAAGTACAGGCGACGGCCAAGATATTGGGCCTTACCGATTATCTTGAAAGATTCCCGAGAAATCTTTCCGGCGGCCAGTGCCAGCGTGTCGCCGTCGGCCGCGCGCTGATAAGAAAGGTTGATATCTTCCTCATGGACGAACCTCTCTCCAACCTCGATGCAAAACAGCGCGTTACGATGAGATCGGAGATTAAGCAGATCCACCGCTCCGTCGGTGCGACCACCATATACGTCACGCACGACCAGACCGAGGCGATGACCATGTCCGACAGGATAGTCGTAATGAAATCGGGCGGCTACGTAAAGCAGATAGGCACCCCTTACGAGCTGTATTTCTACCCCAAGAACATATTCGTCGCGGGCTTCATAGGCGAGCCTCCCATGAACTTCTTGAGGGGCAAGATAGAGGGCGGCAAATTCGTCGTAGAACAGGCCGGCATATCCTTTGATATAGCCCCCGTAATAGACGACGCGGCGGCCGTAGAGGGCAAAGAGGTCGTATTCGCATTCCGTCCCGAGGCGATAAAGGTTGCCAAGGGCGGCAAGGCCGGTAAGGATGAATACCTCGTAAACAGCGAGGTTGAGCTCACCGAGCTGTTGGGCGATACCACCAACGTATATGCGACCGTGGGCAACGTAAACATAATACTCAAGGTCAACCCCCACGATACGCCCGAAAGAGGCTCTACGTTCACTTTCGGCGTGCCTTACAAGGCGGCGTATCTTTTCGACGCGGAGACGGAAGAAGTAATTCCTTCGTCCATAAAGAGAAATTAAAATCCTGCGTTTTGCGCTCATACAGGCGTGACGGGCGGCATAATTGCCCCGTCACGCATTGGAGTGCGCGCGAAGTATGCGTTGGGCGGCGTTTCCGCCCGTGAAAAAATTAAAGGAGCAGACCTTACATCATGGAAGTTATAAGCAAAAAATTATTCGCAAAACCCGACAGACCCATTAAGATAATGCAATTCGGCGAGGGTAATTTCCTCCGCGCGTTTGTCGATTGGATAATACAAAACCTCAACGACGCGGGCGCGATTAACGCAAACGTCGCGGTCGTTCAGCCCATGCCCTTCGGCAGAGTCAAAGAGCTCGGAGAGCAGGACGGCCTCTACACCCTCCGCCTCGAGGGCATCGACAAGGGCGAAAAGGTAAAGAAGAGCCAAGTTATAAACGTAATCGGCGATTGCATAAACCCCTTCGAACAGTACGAGCATTTCCTCTCCTACGGCGAGAGCGAGGATCTGCAGATAATCATCTCCAACACGACGGAAGCGGGCATCGCGGTAGACCCCACGGACACCGATTTTTCGGCTTGCCCCAAGTCCTATCCCGGCAAGCTCCTCGCGCTCCTCAAGAGGAGGTACGACTATTTCAAGGGCGATATGGGCAAAGGCCTTGCCATAATCCCCTGCGAGCTCATCGATAACAACGGCGACGAGCTGTACAGATGCCTCACCGAGCTCGCGAAGATAAACAAAATGGACGAAAAGTTCATCAAGTGGATGCAGACGGCCAACCACTTCACCTCCACGTTGGTGGACAGGATCGTCCCCGGCTATCCCCGCAACGAGATAGAAGATATCCAAAAAGAAACGGGATATATCGACAACAACGTCGTAAAGGGTGAAATTTTCCACCTTTGGGTACTCAAGAAAGAGGCGTATATCCAGAAGATATTCCCCGCCGATTCCACCGGCCTCAACGTCATATTCGCCGACAGCATAAAGCCGTATAAGCAGAGAAAGGTCAAGATCCTCAACGGCTCTCACACTGCAATGGTGCCCGTCGCATATCTTTGCGGCATCGACACCGTAGGCGAGGCGGTAAATGACGAGATCATAGGCAAATTCGTGCACGACTTCGTGTTCGACGAGGTAAATCCCACCATAGATCTGCCCCGGGACCAGATGGTCGCGTTCGCGAACTCTGTAATAGAGAGGTACAAAAACCCCTATATAAGGCACGAGCTGATGTCCATCGCGCTCAACTCCACCACCAAGTTCCGCACCCGCCTTCTTCCCACTCTCGAGGATTATATCCGCATAAAGGGAGCGCTCCCCCAGCACCTCGTATTTGCCTTCGCGGCTTTGGTGGAATTCCATAAGGGCAAGAGGGGAGAGCAGAAGATTGAACTCAAAGACGACCCCGCATATCTTGAATTCTGGGCTAAGCTTTGGGCGGAGTTCGACGGCGATTACACCGCGCTTGCACGCAAGGCCCTCGGCTGGAAGGAAGCGTGGGAAGTGGACATGAACACCCTTCATGCGGATTTGACCGCGACCGTTGCAAAATATTTGCAGGCCATGGACACAAAGGGCATGAACGCGGCCGTAAAGTGCTTCGTCACGACGGGTTGCGGCAAGTGATCGCGCTTTAAAGGGTAATATTATGGCAAAAAAATCTATTAAAATAAACGCGCTCGACAACGTTGCGGTCGCACTGTGCGATTTAAAGGCGGGGGAGACGGAGCAGGGCGTAAAGCTCGCTCAGGACATAACCAAGGGCCATAAATTCGCGCTCTGCGATATACCGTGCGGCGGGCAGATAATAAAATACGGCAATCCCATAGCGCACGCGACGGCGGATATCCCCGTCGGGTGCCATGTGCACACGCACAACGTCAAGACCAATTTAAAGGAAAATCTGGAGTACGAATATCACAAAGTGCCCACTCCTTTGAATAAGGTCAAGACGCGCAAGGTGCACGTATACGAAAGGGCGGACGGCAACGTCGGCATAAGGAACGAGATATGGGTCATTCCCACCGTCGGATGCGTCAACGGACAGGCCAAGGAGATTGTGGAAACTTTCAAAGCCGAGTGCGGAGAAAAGGGCTTTGACGGCGTATTCACCTACACCCACCCCTACGGCTGTTCCCAGCTCGGCGACGATCACGAGCGCACGAAGCTCATACTCCAGAAGATAGTCAGACACCCCAACGCGGGCGGCGTGCTCGTATTGGGCTTGGGCTGCGAAAACAACCAGATGGCGGCCTTTAAGCAAGGGCTCGGCAAAGTGGACGAAAGCAGGGTCAAGTTCCTCGTCTGTCAGGAAGTCGAGGATGAAATAGCCGCGGGCGTCGCGCTTTTGAAGGAGATCGCGGAAGTCGTCAAAAAGGACAAGAGGGTGGAAAAGGATATTTCCTGCCTCAAAGTCGGCTTGAAGTGCGGCGGAAGCGACGGGCTTTCGGGCATAACCGCCAATCCCCTCGTCGGGAGATTCTCCGACTATATCGTTGCGGCGGGCGGCACGACGGTGCTCTCCGAAGTTCCCGAAATGTTCGGCGCGGAGCAACTTTTGATGAACCGCGCGAAGGACGAGGAGACCTTCCGTAAGATCGTGCGCCTCATAAACGATTTCAAGGATTATTTCCGCAGGAACGGGCAGGAAGTTTACGAAAACCCCTCGCCCGGCAACAAGGCGGGCGGCATAACCACGCTGGAAGATAAATCTCTCGGCTGTACGCAAAAGTCGGGCGCGGGCCCCGTCGAGGACGTCGTTTTCGACGACGGGTTCGTCACGCACAAGGGGTTGAATTTGCTCAACGGCCCGGGCAACGACATGTGCGCCGTCACCAACATAGCGGCGGCGGGCTGCCATCTCGTGCTCTTCACCACGGGCAGGGGCACGCCTTTCGGCGGGTTTGTTCCCACGTTGAAGATAGCCACCAACTCCGACCTCGCGGCCAAGAAAGCCAATTGGATAGATTTCAACGCCGGGGCGGTTCTCGACAGCGATTTCGATACCCAGCTTGAAAAGCTCATCGACCTGATAGTCGAAGTCGCCGACGGCAAAAAGACCAAGAACGAGCTCAACAATACCAAGGAAATTGCAATTTTCAAAACGGGGGTAACTTTATAATGAAAAAATTTATGGATAAGGACTTTCTGCTTGAAACCGAGACGGCCAAAAAGCTGTATCACGAGCATGCGGAAAAGATGCCTATAATCGATTATCACTGCCATCTTCAGCCCAAGGAAATTTACGAGGACAAGAAATTCCGCAACCTCGCGGAAGTATGGCTGGGCGCGGGCGACAGATACGGCGACCACTACAAGTGGCGTTCGCTCCGCGCGAGGGGCTACGAGGAGGACAGCATCTCCGGGCCCGACGACGACTACAAAAAGTACATGCAGTTTGTTGAGAGCATGCCCTACTTCGTGGGCAACCCGTTGTATCACTGGTCGCACCTCGAAATGCAGAGATATTTCGGCATAGACGACATAATCAACGCGAAAAACGCCAAGAAGATTTGGGATAAGGCGAATAAAGTGCTCGAAACGCTGACCGCGCGGGAGATGATGTACAAATTCAACGTCAAGACGGTGTGCACCACCGACGACCCCGTGGACAGCTTGGAGTGGCACAAGAAGATGAATGAGGACAAGACGCTCAAAGTGACCGTCCGCCCCGCATTCCGCCCCGACAAGGCGATAAACGTGGAGCTCAGCTGGTTCGCAAGCTGGGTAAATCAGCTCGCCGGGGTTGTCGGCAAGCCCATAAAGACGCTTGAAGATCTGTGCAATGCGCTCGCGGAGAGGATTGCCTTCTTCGATAGTATGGGCTCCAAACTTTCCGACCACGCGCTGGACGTAGTTCACTATGCGCCCGCGACGTATGAAGAGGCCAACGCCATCTTCTTAAAGGGTATGAAGGGCGAAACCGTGACAGAAGAGGAGCAGGACAAGTACAAGGGATATATCCTTCTGTTCCTCGGCAAGCAGTATGTAAAATACGGTTGGGTACAGCAGTATCATATCGGCGCACTGCGCAACAACTCCAAGTCCATGCTCGCGAAGATCGGCCCCGACACGGGCTTCGACGCGATAGAGGACGCGGTTTATATGGAGAAACTTTCCGCTTTGTTGGGCGAGCTGGATAATCAGGGCGCGTTGCCCAAGACCATTTTGTACTGCCTCAACCCCCGCGACAACTACGCTTTGACGGTGCTTGCGGGCTGCTTCCAGAAGGAAGGCGTCAAGGGCAGGGTGCAGGTCGGCACCGCGTGGTGGTTCCTCGATCAGCAGGACGGCATGAGGCAAAACCTCGAAACACTCATGCAGGTAGGGCTTGTGGCGCAGTCCGTCGGAATGTTGACCGACAGCCGCTCCTTCCTCGCATATCCCCGCCACGAATACTACAGGAGATTGCTGTGCAACATGCTCGGCAACCTCGTGGAGAGCGGACAATATCCCGCCGAGGAGCTTGATACTCTCGGCAAGATAGTGGAGGATGTGTGCTATAACAACGCGAAAGAATATTTCGGATTTTAAGTGAAAGAGGGCGGCGATTTTCGCCGCCCTCTCTTTTTTTTGAGCGGCGCGTTTTTTTAACGCGCCGCTCAAAAAAAAGGCTACCGCTAAACGCATATAAGCGTCGCATAACATTGTTGCGCTGTGGCAACCCTCAGTCACATACGTCTTTGTATGCTCCTTCGGGTTATCCTCGCGCGCCTCGTTCTGCTCGCTTCTATGCGTTTATA
>CANREQ010000047.1 GCA_947629695.1 uncultured Clostridia bacterium
ACAGAGACGGGAAGATTTATAATAGTCACCGCACAGCCCGAATATATGCCGTAAAGCGCGGTCGCATTCTCCACCGAGCCGCGCAGAATATTCACCACGGCGATGCTCTCGGCAAGCTGGCTCAAGGGAAGCGCAATGGCCGTCAGCGTCAGGGGGACCGTGTAGGCGAATATCGATCTCGCCCCCACCCCGTAGACTTTGTACAGCGGCTTTATCCTGCTTCTCCCGCCCAAATACAGCGCGCAGGAGAACGCGCAGGTTATCACCTCGCTTATCGTCACCGCGAAAACGGCCGCCGCCGTGGCCTTTGCCACGTCGCCGCGGAACATTCCGGCAAGCGCGACGCCCGCGCCCACCTTTATCACCTGCTCCGCAACTTCCGTAAACGCCGTGGGATACATGTTGCCCTTGCCCTGGAAATATCCCCTCACTACCGAAATGAGCGCGACGAAAAACACCGAGGGCGAAAGCGCGGCGCAACACAAAGCGACGGCAGGCTCCCCCTGCGCCTTTGCCAAAAGGCCGGAAAGCGCGAACATTACAAGCGAGCCGATGAGCCCGATGCCTCCGTAAAGGTAAAACGCCTTGCGCTCCGCCCCGTAACCCTCGCCCGAGGAGATTATGCGCGCGATGCCCGTAGGTATTCCGCTTGCCGAAACCGTCAGAAGTATGCAGTAAAGAGGATATACCATTTGATATATCCCCATGCCCGTGCCGCCTAAAAACGCGACGAGGGGTATGCGGTAAAGCGCGCCGAGCAATTTGGAAATAAACCCGCCCGCCGCTATTATGACCGCGCCCTTTATATAACTCTGCTTTTTCATAATTTTCCCGTAAGCCGCGCGGGCTTATCACTCGAACTGAGTTGCCAAAATAGTCGCCGAAAGCTGGGCGAGCTTGCACGCGCCCGCTTCCATCTTCGCGCCCTGCTCGGTGGATAACAGCGCGACTGCGCCCAAACAGTCGCCGCCGACGACTATGGGTACGATTATCTGGGCGGTCACCGCGTTTTCCTCGCCCTCAACTATGGGCACTATGTCGCCGCCTTCGGACAAATTTGCGATGTAACTGCGCCTTTCCTGCATTATCTTATCCATGCCGGCGGATATGCTTTTGCCGCTTACGTCGCGCTTGCCGCTTCCCGCCGCATGCAAAACCTCGTCCGTGTCGCACACGACGGCGAGGTGGCCGGACAAATCGCTCAGGCTCTTCGCCGTGCCTTCCGCGAATTTTTCAAGCGAGGCTATGGGCGAATATTTTTTGAGCATAAGCTCGTCCCTGTCCGTGAAGATCTCCAATGGATCGCCGCTCTTCAGGCGAAGAGTGCTCCTTATCTCCTTGGGGATAACCACCCTGCCCAACTCGTCTATTCTTCTTACAATTCCCGTTGCTTTCATTAAAAAACTCCTGTATGGGCAATTTCATGCCTTAACAGGAGTTTGTGAAAATTTAATTTTGTTATACCTTTTCCGATTTCTTTTAAATCCTTAATACGCCGGTTGGAAAGGTCAAAGGTTTTGCCGCCCGAGTCAATCCTTCTCTTCGTCCTCTATCACAATGCAGTTGGCTTTCCCGCTGTTTGCGGTGCTCGCGTCGAGGCAGATAACTCCCCCGCCGTAATAAGGAGAAAAATCGGCGTCTGCGCCGAACTCCGAGCCCTTGCCCTCGAACGCGCTATGTCCGAAAGACGCAGTACAATGGCCGCACACGATGGTTTTGCCCGGTTCCGCCGCGCCTTGGTGCGCGGCAAGCATGCCGTTGTACCAACGGGCGTCCTCCCATTCCTTCGCGCTTGCGTCGCGCCAACCGGCGTTATAGAGATAACGCTCTTCATTGCCTCTCTTTATGACGGTGGAAGGTATCCAGCCGTGGACGAATATATAATTGCGGGTTTCGTAATAATCCTTCATGGCGGGGAGAATTTTTCTGAACATCGCCGATTGCCTCATAGCGGCAGCGATCGCCCCCGGACTTGTTATAAGCTGCTCCTTGGTTGCGCCCGTCAGATCCGTTACGGTTTTTATCGTGCCGTTATTATTGTGGTTATCGGCCCGTAAATTGTCCTCCGCATATGCGCGCATATTATAGACAAAGTCCTCCAAAAGATCTTCGTGATTGCCCCTTATAAGTATGACTTCGCCCTTATCCAAAAGGCCGGCTACGAAGTCGATAACCTGCCTGCACTTATCGCCCCTGTCGAGCAAATCCCCGCAAATTATAATCTTGTGCGGCCCGGCATCGGCAAAATACCCCCTTTCGGCCAGCGCGCCGACAGTCAAATCATAAAATCCGTGAATATCCGTAAGTACATAATATCTCATATTTTCAAATAAAAATGCCCGCCGCCCGCGCGTGAACGCGCGGGCGGCTTGCGGGTTTTAAAGCCGCGGTATATCTCTTTTGCTTTGACAAATCGGATTATTGTGCGGCGGGTGTATCCGAACTTCCGGCGGGAGCGTCTCCCTTTTCGTTGCGGACGGGGGGCTGAAGCTCCGGGTGCTTCATGAATTTCGAAAGCACGAAATATTGCAGGAAGAAATATCCCACGCCCAATATTATCATAATTATGGACCAAAACTGCGAGGGCGAAAGGCCCGCCACGAAATTGCCGCGATAATCGGCGCGGAACATCTCTATTATGCACCTCCATGCGCCGTAAGCTATGGCGTAAACCGTGAAATTGTATTTGAAATCGAATTTGAAATACAACAACACGAGCACGACGGTAAGCAATAACAGGAAAATGCACTCGAAAAGCTGGGTGGGCACGACCTTTGCGTGGCCGAACTCGTTGGTGTACATCCATATGCCGTACCACGCGTCCGTCTCCGCGCCGTGACAGCAACCCGCAAACGTACAGCCGAGCCGCCCGAAAGCGTGCGCTATGGTTATAGACGGCGGGACGAAGGGAAGCGCGTCGGATAAAGACGCGTTCATATTGTTCTGCAAAAGTTTGATCTTCGTGCGGGGAGCTATGACGAAAACATAGAGATTCCATATTGCGAGGAAGCCCACTACGCCGCCTATGAGTCCGCCCTGAAAAGTCATCGCACCGCCGAGATTAAAGCCCGCCGAGGGATTGGCGATATAATCGTACAGCGCCTGGAAAACCATCGCCATAAAAATTCCGAAACCCGTAGCGAATATGCCCAAAAAGAGCATCTTTTCCGTGGCTTCCTCGTTGAAATTGCGCTTCGTCATGGTAAAGAGCAAGAACGAAAAACAGGCTATTATGCCCAAAGCGAGGCAAATGCCGTAGGGATATACGCCCAAACTTCCTATGTGAAATAAAGCTCCGTCTATCATTTTTCAACCTCAGGGCGATATTTACGCCCGTACGACATATATTTTACCACCGCAACGGCGCAAAGTCAACCGCAAAGCATATTGTTGACCGCGGAGGTCAGCGCTTTATAAGAGCTTTTTATTATATCGTCGTCCACGCCCGCGCCCCAATAGGTCTTGCCGCCGCTTTCCACGCCGACATAGGAAATCGCCTGCGAGCGCGAGCCGTCCTCCAAAGCGTGCTGTTCGTAGCCGACGAGGGTGTAATCCACGCCGAAAAGCAATTTTATCGCGTTGGAAACAGCGTCCAACCTGCCGTTGCCCGCCGCAACTATGGTAGATTTATCCTCGCCGTAATCTATGGTCACAGTCGCCTCGATGCCGTTTACCTGTCTGAAATGGCAGGAGGTAATATCGAATACGCCGCGCGGCTTGATGTAGTTCTTTTCGAAAATTTCCAGAATTTCCCCGTGCTTTAACTCCTTGTGCCTTTCGTCCGACGCGGCCTTTGCGCGGTAACCCATGTCCTCTTTCATCTTGCGGGGCAACTCTATGCCGTATTTGGAGGAGAGAACATATCCTACCCCTCCCTTTCCCGATTGGGAATTTATGCGGATGACGTCAGTTTCGTACTCCCTTCCCACGTCGGCGGGGTCTATGGGCAGATAGGGGACATCCCAAACCTGCCTGTTTGTATCCTTCCTGAAAGCCATGCCCTTGGCGATCGCGTCCTGGTGAGAGCCCGAAAATGCGGCGAACACGAGCTCGCCCGCGTACGGGTGGCGGGGACTTACGGGCATGGATGTGAACGATTTGTACAGCGAGGTGACGTAGGGCATATTGGAAAAGTTGAGCTTGGGGTCAACGCCCTGCGAATACATGTTGCCCGCAAGCGTTATTATATCTACGTTGCCCGTGCGCTCGCCGTTGCCGAACAGTGTGCCCTCTACCCTCTGCGCTCCCGCGAGCATGCCGAACTCCGCCGCGGCCACTCCGCAACCCCTGTCGTTGTGGGGATGAATGGAGAGGACGACGTTATCGCGGTAATTCAGGCGTTTGTGAATGTACTCCACCTGTTGGGCGTATACGTGCGGCATTGCGTTTTCCACCGTTGCGGGCAAATTGATTATAGCCTTTCTCTGCGCGGTCGGCTTCCACACGTCCAAAACGGCGTTTACCACCTCAAGGGCGTATTCCGGCTCCGTACCCGTAAAGGACTCCGGACTGTATTCGAAGCGATATGCCGCGCCGTCTCTTTCGGAAAGCTCCTTCAACAGTTGCGCGCCGTCAACGGCTATTGCCTTTATATCCTCTTTGCTCTTTTTGAAAACCTGTTCCCTTTGGGCGACGGACGTGGAATTATACACGTGCACGATGGCGTTTTTGACACCTTTGAGGCTCTCGAAGGTCTTTTTTATTATGTGCTCCCGCGCCTGCGTGAGCACCTGCACGGTCACATCGTCGGGAATTAGGCCGTCGTCGATAAGTTTCCGCAGAAAATCGTACTCCGTCTTGCTCGCGGCGGGAAAGCCCACCTCTATCTCCTTAAAGCCTATCTCGCACAGCAGTTTGAAAAACTCTACCTTGACAGAGAGCGACATGGGCTCTATAAGACTTTGGTTGCCGTCGCGCAGATCGACGGAACACCACACGGGCGCGGCCTGTACGCCGTCCTTTTCCGCCCAATCCATACTGCGCTCCGGGGGCAGGATAAATTGTTTTGAGTATTTCTTTACGTCCATATTTCACCTCCGCTTTGCCTGTCCGCAAATAAAAAATAACGCGGCGTCCCGGTAAAGAGACGTCGCAACGTGGTACCACTCTTCTTCGCGGGGGAAAATCGCCCCGCCTCGCGGCTGCATGCACAGCCCGTCCTCTGTACGGCGGACTACCGTACGCGCCTACTTGATATTTCAACGCGTCTGCTCTGCGGCGAGTTCGCCCGACCACTTCGTTTATCTCGCACCGTCCGATAAATCTCTGCACCCGCAAATCAGGTTACTGCTCCGCTTCATCGCATTATAATTATTCCGTTTTGTTTATATTATCATGCCGCCCGCAAAAAAGCAAGCGTTTTTTTATATATTTTACGCGCCGTCGGCTCCGCCTGCGATAACAGCTTCATTTTTTTCGCTTAACTTAATACATTCCGCTTTGATTTTATGAAGGCGCGCCGCCAAAAATCCCACGGCTATGAACGTGCTGACCGACCAGCCTATCGCCCACGCCCAGCCTACCCCCGCAAAGCCGAGGGGTCCGACGAGAATGTACACCATAGCCACCCTTAAAATGAGATCCGTGAAGGTCGAAATTGTAAAGCCGAGGTTGCCTCCGCACCCGCGCACCGCTCCGTCCGAAACTATTTTCACGCACACGGCGGGCAAAAACGCGGATACTATGCGCAGATATAGCACAGAGCACTCCACCGCCCTCTCCGTGGGGTTGTTTATGAACATATCCGTCAGCGGCCGCGGCAGACATTGGCATAGCGTGAGAAAAATGAGGTTTGTTATAAGCGCATAGCACATCACTGCGAAATACCCCTGTTTTATCCTGCCGTACTCGCCCGCCGCCCTGTTCTGGGAGCAGAAATTCGCGAGGCCGTTTGTCATGGTGCCCACCCCGACGTTGGCTATCTGCACGAGTTTGAACGCCGTGGTGAAGCCGGCCGCCTCGCTGAAAGTGCCGTCCGTGCTTAAAAGATTTATGCGCTTCTGGACGAAGAAATTGCCGACGGATACAAAGCTGTTTTGCAAAATCACGGGCACGGAGGCCGCGAACAAGCTTGCGCATATCTTTCCGTCGAAGAGGCGCGCCTTGCCCTCGTACCCCACCGCCTTTAACTTTTTGAAGAGCACGAAGCATGTGGGGACGCAGGAAAGCGCCTGCGAGATAAAAGTCGCCCAGGCCGCGCCGGCTACGTCCCAATGGAACGCCGCGACAAAGAGAAGATCCAGAACGACGTTGACGAGGGAGGAAAATACGAGGAAATAAAAGGGGCTCTTGCTGTCGCCCAAAGCGGAGCATATCCCGCATCCTATGTTGTACAAAAACACAAAGGGCATGGAGCCCGTAAAGATATACAGATAGGAGAGCGCGCCGTCCATGACCTCACCCTCTTCCACGCTGAGTATATCCATAGATACGCGCCCGAGGGAAAAGCCGAGGGCCATGAGCGCGGCGCAGAGGATCGCAAACGCTATGAAAGCCGTATTTACCGTTTCGTGCACGCTTTTATTCTCTTTTGCGCCGAAGAAACGCGCCATTACGACCGAACACCCGCCGTTACAGCCGAGGGCGAACGCGAGCAATATGTTTACGACTATCGTGGATTCCCCCACGGCCGTGAGGGCGAGCTGTCCGTTTGCCGCGAATTTGCCGACTACGAGCAGATCCACAAGCGAATACGCCTGCTGGACCAACGCGCTTCCCAGAAGGGGAAGCGAATAAAACAGCAATAATTTCCACACGTTGCCGCGCGTGAGGTCGTTTACCTTTTGTGACTTCATAGTCTGTATTATACCACCCCGCCCGCCGTTTGCAAACGGCGGGCGGGACAAATGGCGATTGTTAACTAATTACAAAATATACCTCTTCCGTTATGTTAGTAATTAACATAAATCAAGCGGGAAGCTTGCACAAAACCCCTTTGCATGGGCGCGCACCGCAATTTATGCGCGCTTGTTGCGCTCTTTGACCTCTTCGTCATCGCCGTAAGTGGATTCCCTCGCGGCGGGCACGGAATATAAATCGAACTCCGCGTCAATATCGAAATCGCTGTCGTCGTCGAACGCGGCGAGCTTGGATACCGAGACCTCGTAAGCCGTCATGGTCAAAAACGTCTCGTCTGGCTGTTTCTTCTGGTACTCGCGGGATTGTATCCTGCCCGAAAGCGCGATTTTATCCCCCACCGAGAGATTTTTGACAAAGCGCGCGTTTCTCCCCCAGGCTATGGCGGGGATATAATCGCTCTTGTTATACGAGCGGTTGACGGCTATAAGCAGGTCGGCTATCTCCCTGTTGAAGGGCGTCGTGCGGTATATTGGCGGTTTGCAGATATAGCCCGAAAGCACTATGCTGTTAGGGTTTTTGCTCGCCTTGAAATCGAGCACTTCCCTGATAAAAACCGTCAGCATCAGACGCGATTTGCCGTTTTCTATCTTGTTGTAGGAGCGAAATTGGCCGAGGGCGCACAGCTCGTCGCCCTTCTTCATGCCAGCGCCTATCAACCTTTCGGAGACGGTCACGGGCAGGACGTCCTTCTGCCCCGAAAGGCGCGGAACGGAGACGAAAAACTCGTAAAATCCCTCGCCGAATACCTCGTGCGAAAAAACCGCGTCGGTGACGATTTCCCCGCTTATATACACCCTGTTGTTCTTTTCTGTCACGTAATTCATGATATATTCACCTCTTTATCCCGTTTTTCCTTATTTGCGGTTTACTGCGCGCGCATTTGCCTGCCGTCCGGTGCAACAGAATAATTTTCGCGCAAAATGAGCTCGCCTATCGGCACAAACGAAAAGCCCTTGTTTTTCAGCGTTTCTATGATTATGGGCACCGCCTCCGCCGTGTGCAATCCGTTGTTGTGCATCAATATTATGGAGCCGTTTTTCGCGCCGTTTATGACCCTGAGCGCAATATCCGTGGCCGACAGATCCTTCCAATCGAGCGAATCGACGTCCCACTGTATGGAATAGTACCCCTCTTCCGAAGCCGTTTTTATGAGCTCGTCGTCGTAGTCGCCGTAGGGAGGGCGGAAAAGCTCCACCTTTTTACCCGTTACCGCCGTTATTGCTTCAGAAGAAGTTTTAAGCTCTAACCTGATCTCCTCCGCGTTTTGCTTTGACATGTAGGAGTGAGTCGAGGAGTGCGTGCCTATCTCGTGCCCTTTCTTATCGATTTTTGCGACGTAGTCGGGGTATTTTTCCGTCCAGAACTCCACCATAAACCAAGTGGCCTTTACGTTGCCCGCGTCCAAAGCCTGCAGAATTTTATCCGTGTGCTCCACTCCCCACGCGCAGTCGAAGGAGAGCGAGACCACCTTTTCCTCCCTGTCCACGCTGTAGATGGGAAGCGCCCTCGGCGTGCCGTTGAAAAACACGGCGTATGCGCCCGTGTAATGCACGGATAGGGAAAGTACTCCCATAAGAAGCGCCGTAAACACGCACGCCAACACGCTTTTCAACTTTATTACCACCAAACCGCTCTCCCATTTTAACCGCGTTTATAAGCGTTTATTTTAATTTATTTTGCCGCAAAAAGTCTGAGTATGGCGAATTTACCGCAGACGTCTTACTCTGCCCGCGCCTTTCCCCGATAGCCTTTCAAGCTTGCCCGCAACTTAAAAGCTTTGCAAAACGCGCCTGCCCTGTGCGGCGGAAAGATAACGGGCGATATAATTTTGCGACAGTATAATTTATTTTTTCATCCGCCGTTTTATGATAATTCGGTTTTTTTGCGCAATGCTCATTTTGACTTTGCGGCGGGAAACGCGGGCAAATGCGGAAAAAGAAAAGCGCCGGATGCGCGCGGCGGCAAGGCCGCGCGCATCCGGCGCGAATAAAAAATTTTGTTGTCCTTATAAAAACCGCTTCGGCCGCGGATAATCTCCCCCGCAAAACATGTCTATCTTACGGGCAAGCCACATATTTTACTGCTTTTCGAATTGGGGAAAGACAAACTCGAAAAACATTATTACGGCGGCGTAGAGCGCAAAACTTATCGAAAATGCGAGCGTCAGATTTTTCATGTCCGGCAGTTTGCGCACGAACGCGACGGGAAACATTTTGTCCGTTTCGATGACGACGTAGTCGCCTTCCATGGAATAGGTTATTTCCCGCCAACCCTCCTGAAAACCGCCGACGAGCGAGAAACTTTCGCCGCGCAATTTTTCGGGCACGAGAAGCTTTAACGTGACGCGCCCGTTCGGCTCCACCTCCACGCCTTCCTTTAAAAGCTTTGCTCTGTATATTGAGATCACATCGAAATCGTTTGTAAGCTCCGCGCAAGCCGCGCCGTCATCCTTGGAAAGCGAAATGCGCACGGTGGGTTCTATGCCGAAAGCGCTTTCCACCACTGCTTCCGGCTTGCCCTTGGCCGCATATGTGGAGGCCGTCGTCAGCCTTGCTGGCAAAATTGTGAAAGTGAGGGAAATTTCCCCGCCTTCCTCGTCTATCCAACGGCAGTTTTGCTCGTCTTTGAGCTGTAAAACCACTTCGTAATCGCCCGCTATTATTCCGCCGTCGTTGGATAAAACGGTGTAATGGTCGCCATCTGTCACATCTGCGGTCAGCGTTTTGCCCGTCGCGCGCACGGAACGGATTTCAGGCGGGGAAAGGGCCAGCTTTTGCACGAAAACGCACACTTCCGCGCTCACATTGTCATAATAAAAGCGCACAATTTGCTCCCCTGCCGATAGATTTTGCCCGCCTTCGGTTATGCAATCGGCGGGAGTCAATTGCCTTTCGGAGCCGTCGTTGTATTTGACCTTGAGCGCAAGGTCTGTGAAATCGAAATTTTCGTAAGCCGTGTATTCGAGCTTTGACGGCGGGGAAACAACCGTCAATTCCAGCGCCTCCACTTGCTTTACGGGCACCTGCAGACTGCAATCCAACCCGCCGAAAGATATTTTTAACAGCGAGTTGCCCGCGGTGAGTTCACCCGACAAAACGTAATCTATATCGCCCGAATAGGGCGAACCGTCATTATTTACGCACGAAACTTTGATGTACTTCTTTATTTCGTTAAGCGGCGTGGAAGTGAAAATCGTGTTATCGCCGAGGTCGATTTCCGCGGTGATTTTACTCAATACGACCGCAATTACGGGCACCTGCAGACTGCAATCCAGCCCGCCGAAAGATATTTTTAACAGCGAGTTGCCCGCGGTGAGTTCACCCGACAAAACGTAATCTATATCGCCGGAGTATGGCGAACCGTCGTTATTTACGCCCGAAACTTTAATATATTTCTTTATTTCGCTAAGCGGCGTGGAAGTGAAAATCGTGTTGTTGCCGAGGTCCATTTCCGCGGAGATTTTACTCAAAGCGACCGCCGTGACGGGCACTTGCAAATTGCAATCTAACCCGCCGAAGGATATTTTTAACAGCGAGTTGCCCGCGGTGAGTTCACCCGACAAAACGTAATCAATATCGCCCAAATAGATCGAACCGTCGTTATTTACGCCCGAAACTTTGATATATTTCTTTATTTCGTTAAGCGGCG
>CANREQ010000048.1 GCA_947629695.1 uncultured Clostridia bacterium
GGCGGAACTTATCGCCATTTCCGCGCTCTTGGTATTGCTCACAATGGGCGTTTGCGGGGTATTCTTCGACAGGACGCGCAAGAATTTCAAAAACGAGGCGTATGCCAAGAAGGAAAGGGAGGAGGTCATAAACGTCTCCGCCCGCGAAAGCTTCAGGATAAACGCCGCCGCGATAATAGCGGTTGCGGCGATAGGCTTGATATTCGGCATATTCGCGGCCCTCGCGGCAATGAATATTTCGCCGTTTATAGTCGCCCCTCTGGTAATAATCGGGTGCGCGGTGTGCGGATACGGCGTGTTGGCGTTAACCCCCGCGGCATATGTTTGCGTTGACGGTTTGGCAGAAAAAATCAAGCTCTCGCGCAAGAAGAAAAAAGCGGAAGGTAAAAGCAAATCCGCCAATGACGTATCGGTAAAAGCATAAAAGCAAGAGTGTCGCAGGCGGGATCTTTCCCGCCTGTTTCTTTATGAAAAATATTTTTAAGTTAAGATAGAAAAGTGAAAACCATTAAGCCGGAGGCGGAGTTCACCGCCGAACAACTTAATAAAATAGCCGCCTTGGCCGAAAGTACGGGCCTTTGCGAGCAAACCGTAGCCATTCTGTACGGCAGGGGAATAGATAGCGCGGACGCCATAGAGGGCTTCATGAATCCCTCGGCCCGCCGCTTTCTGAGCCCATATCTCATGAGCGGAATGAAGGAAGCCGTCTCGCTCATAACCCGCGCGCGCGACGAGGGTTGGTCTGTCATCGTCTACGGCGATTACGACGCGGACGGCATTTGCGCGTCCACGATTTTGGTGCGCGCCCTCGCGGATTTCGGGATAGAGGCCAACGTTTTCGTGCCCGAACGCACGCAAGGTTACGGGCTGAGCCGCGAGGCCATAGACGGCATTTTCGAGGAATGGTTCCCCCAGCTTTTCATAACCGTTGACTGCGGCATTTCCGACGCGGAAGAGGTGGAGTATATCAAAGAGCTCGGCGCTGAGGTCATAATAACCGACCACCACGAGCTCCCCTCGCTTCTCCCCGACTGCATTTGCGTAAACCCCAAATTTTCCGACGATTATCCATACGATAACCTCTGCGGCGCGGGCGTTGCGTTCAAGCTCGGGTGCGCGCTTAACGGCAAACAGGCTTACGGCTATCTCGATTTCGCGGCGATCGCGACCGTCGCGGACAGCGTTCCCATAGTGGGCGAAAACCGCGATATAGTGGCGGAGGGGCTCAAGCTCATAAACGCGCGCCCCCGCAAAAATTACGGCTATTTTCTTAACAAAAACGGGGAGACGGTGACGGCGCAGTCCCTCGCCTTTTCCATAGCGCCGCGCGTCAATGCGGCGGGCAGAATGGGCAACGCGGGCGACGCGCTCAGGCTGTTTTTGTCCGACGACGAGGGGGAAATGTACGCGCTTTCGGTAAAGCTCGGCGAGTATAACCTCGAAAGGCAGAAGTATTGCGACGAGCTGTATTTATCCGCCAAGGAAAAGATAAAGCAGAAGGGCGCGGACAGCCGCGTGATAATTTTAAGCGACGAAAGCTGGAATACGGGCTTTGTTGGCATAGTTGCGGCCCGCCTCGCGGAGGAATACGGACGGCCCGCAATGCTTTTTGTTAAAAACGGCGAAATGCTTAAGGGAAGCGCGCGCAGCGTGGAGGGGGTAAATATTTTCGAAGCTCTCCGTTCCTGCGCGGACATAATAGCCGAGTTCGGCGGCCATTCTCAGGCGGCGGGCATAAACGTGTCGGAAGAAAACCTTCCCCTTTTGGAAGAGCGGCTCAACGCCTATCTGCACGAAAATTATTCATCGGCGGCGTTCACCCCCACATATTATATAAACGGCGAGCAAAACGGCGCGCCCTCCCGCAAGTTTATAGCGGAGCTTGAAATGTTGGAGCCCTTCGGCGTGGGCAACCGCAGGCCCCTCTTCACGGCGGACGCATGCGCCCTCGACGCGCGCCCCGTAAAATCCGGCTCCCCGCACATATCCATAAAGACGGAACAGCTTGAAATGACCTGCTTTTCGGGCGCGAAATATCTCCCGCTTCTGAGGAGCGCATTGCCCAAAAAGCTGGTTTTCGAGTACAACGTCTCCACGTTCAGACAGCGCAGATACATAAGGGGCATAGTGCGCGACGTTGTGTATTCCCAAAGCGATATAGCGCGCGCGGCGGGGTATATGTCCATAGGGTGCGTAAACGCCTTTTTATCTCCCGCAGTCGCATGCGAAAAGAAGAAAATTTTCCTCGGGGAAGCGGCCGCGGCCCTTTCAAACAGGCGGGAGTACGGCGAAATTTTCATAATAAACGATTGGAAAAACGCGGAAAAATATAATTTAACGGATATTGAAGTCAACGTCTTTGCGCCCTGTTCGGGCAGTCTTTCGTCAATAGTCCTCGTCTCTCCCCGCGCCGATTGCGATCTGTCCGGCTTCGGGCGGGTGGTATATCTCGACGATCCCGGGGAAATAACGTTAAAGAGCCTTGAGGGCAAGACGGTGGAAGTTTGCCGCGATACGGACGGGCTCTGTGCGGTGCGCGCTCTCGATACGGAAAGGGAAAAACTTCTCTCCTTTTTCAAATCGGTCAGCCTTTCGGGCGGCGATTTTTCGGGCGAAAGCGCGGAAGATTTTGCGGCCGCGTGCAAAGAACCCGCGCAGGCGTATTTCGCGCTTAAAGTGTTTGAGGAGCTCGGGTTGATCGCGTTTGCGGGCAATAAGCTCGTAATATACAAGGGGGTAAAGACAAGTTTGAACAACTCCCCGCTGTACAACGCGGTCAATGCGCTGAAGAGTCGAATATGAAAACCGTAATCGATAAGATAAACGAACAATACAACGAAGCCGACAGGGCGTTTTTGCGCAAGGCCTATCATTTTGCGGACAAAATGCACGAAAACCAGAAGCGCGCCTCGGGCGAGCCCTATTTCACTCACCCCTGCGCCGTCGCGGAAATACTCGTCGATCTCGGCCTTGACGCGCCCACCGTGGCGGCGGCTTTTTTGCACGACGTGATAGAGGATACCCCTGCCACGCCCGAAGATATAAAGAGGGAATTCGGGGATGAAGTCTACAACCTCGTTGACGGCGTAACCAAGCTCGACAAGATAAATTATCACTCCCACGAGGAGGAGGACGCGGAAAATTTCCGCAAGATATTCGTCGCAATGGCGAAGGACGTGCGGGTAATAATCATAAAACTCGCCGACAGACTGCACAACATGCGCTCGCTCAACTATCTTTCAAACGAGCGCCAGCAGCGCATCGCAAAGGAAACGCTGGAGGTTTTCACACCCCTTGCGGGAAGGTTGGGCATTTCGCAGATAAAGTGCGAGCTCGAGGACCTTTGCCTGAAATACCTCGACCCGGAGGCTTACGAATATCTCGTCACAAACATAAACCAGAAGAGGGAGGAGCGCCGCCGCTTTGTCGATACGGTGGTCGCCCAGCTCCAGCAGATACTTGCGGACAACAACATAAAGGGGGAGGTTTTCGGCCGCCCCAAGCACTTCTATTCCATATATAAGAAGATGAAGAACAAGGGGCTCACGCTCGACCAGATTTACGATTTGACGGCCGTGCGCGTCATTGTCGAAAAAATCGAGGAGTGCTACGAGGTTTTGGGCATAATCCACAAGATGTGGAAGCCCGTCCCCGGCAGGATAAAGGACTATATCGCAACGCCCAAGCGCAACATGTACCAATCGCTTCACACGACGGTCGTCACAAACTTCGGGCAGTACTTCGAAATTCAGATCCGCACCATGGAAATGCACAAAATGGCGGAGTACGGAATAGCCGCACATTGGAAATATAAGGAGAACAGATCCGGCGAGAACAATTTCGACCAGCGACTTTCGTGGATACGCGACGTCATGGATTGGCAGGACAGCCTCGAAACCTCGCAGGAATTCGTGGATTCTTTAAAACACGATCTGTACACGGCGGAGCTCTTGGTTTTCACCCCGCACGGCAAGGTAATTTCCCTGCCCCTCGAGGCAACGCCCGTGGATTTCGCCTACGCGATACACTCCGAGGTGGGCAATAAATGCGTCGGTGCAAAGGTCAACGGCAAGATAGTGCCGCTGAGCAGCGGCCTGCATACGGGCGACGTGGTGGAAATTCTCACCTCGCCCAACTCCAAAGGTCCGTCGTGGGATTGGCTCAAATTTGTCAAATCGGGCTCGGCAAAGGCAAAGATAAGGCAGTTTTTCAAGCACGCGATGAAGGATGAAAACATCAAGACGGGCAAGTCCATGCTCGAAGCCGAGGCGCGCCGCCGCGGATACAGCCTTGCCGACCTTTTGACGGACGAAAGCTTTGAAAAGCTGTCGGAAAAGCTGGTGTTTACTTCCGTTGACGAGATGTTCGCGTCCGTCGGTTACGGCGCGGTCGGGGTAAACCAGATTATATTCAAGCTCATAGATTACTATCGCCGCGAACAGCCGTTGCAGCCCACCTTGGGCGAGGCGGAAAAACTGCGGCACACCCCCGCGGGAAGCGTTTCCGTAAAGGGGATAGAGGGGCTTTTGGTCAGGTTCGCGCATTGTTGCAATCCCGTGCCGGGCGACGAGATCGTCGGCTTCATATCCCGCGGCAGGGGCGTTATCGTGCACAGAAAGGATTGCCCCAACCTCGCCGATTACGACGCGGACAGGATCCAACCCGCGCGCTGGACGGGCGACACGGACGAGGGCTTCCTCGCCGGGATAAAGATTATCGCCACCGACGACAGCGGCCTCACGGCCTTTATCACCTCCGAAATTTCGCTTATGAAGCTTTACATGACGCAAATAAACGGGCGCATAGACAGGGATAAGCGCGCCGTTTTCGAGATAATGGTGAGGCTGAACAAGCTGTCGGACATCGACCTTTTGATAAACCATTTAAAGCGCGATAAGCGCATAATAGACGTATTCAGGACGACAAAATAATGCGTGTTTTTACGATTTTCCCCCTCGGGTTCGCCTCCAACAGCTATGCGGTGACGGCGGACGGCAGGGATTGCATCTTGATAGATTGTGCCCAGCCGCGCGTGCTCGACGAGTGCGCGCGCTTAAATCTTTCGCCGAAAGCCGTGCTTTTGACCCACGGCCATTACGATCATATCGGCGGGTGCGGGGCGCTGTACGGCGCGGGCGTGCCCGTCTATTGCGGCGAGGACGAGGTGGATCTGATATTCTCCGACGGCAACCGCGCGATATTCCACGATATTCAAATACCGCATTTTGAAATTTTCAAGACGTTGAAGGACGGCGAAAAACTCTCGCTTTGCGGCCTGGAAATTTCCGTTTTGGCTACCCCCGGTCACACTGCGGGCGGCGTGTGCTATATAACAGGCGACAAGATTTTTTCGGGCGACACCCTCTTTTTCGGAAGCGTCGGCAGGACGGATCTTGCAACGGGCGACGCGTTCGCACTCGTGAAATCTGTCAAAAAGCTGTACGCGCTTGACGGGGATTACGAAGTTTACCCCGGCCACGGCGAAAAGACTTATCTTTCCCGCGAAAGAAAATTCAACCCTTACGTGAGGGAAGATAAATGATAGAGTACGCAAACTGCGAGTGGCTCATACCGGAGATCATGGACGTGGTGCGCCTTTTCGACGCCGAAGAGGAGAAGTTCGGCCACCGCTTCGAGTACAACAACGGCATATATTACAACCATATAGAGTACGGCGACGACATCTTTTCATATGAAAATTTCCAACCCACCGCCGACGAAACGCAGTTCAAAAGATACGCGAAGAGGTTTTCCAAGCTCGCCTTTTACAAATTGCTCTCACAAAAGAAGGGCATGACTTTGCCGTACGGCGCGCTCACGGGGATAAGACCCACCAAGCTCGCGTACATGGAGATCGCGGAGGGCAGGGATTTCAAGCAGACCTTTTCGGAGCTGGGGGTAAGTAAGGAAAACATTGATCACGTCGCGCGCGTATTGGAAACGCAAAGGGAAATTTACGAAAACGCGGGCGGCAAGGACGTATTCATAAGCCTTCCTTTTTGCCCCACGAAGTGCGAATATTGCTCCTTTGTGACCGCGCCCATTTCCAAGACGAAAAACCTCGTAGACCCCTACATATCCTGCGTTGAACGTGAAATCGAAGGGATAAAAGAGCTTGCCGCGCACCCAAAAAGCATATACATCGGAGGCGGCACGCCTTTTGCGATAGATGCGGCCGCTCTGGAGAGGATTTTAAAGGCGGCGGACGGGATAAAAGGGGATAACTGCGAATACACTGTAGAAGCGGGCAGGCCGGATACTTTCACCGAAGATAAGTTGAAACTTTGCAAAGATCACGGCGTGAACAGGCTGTGCGTCAACCCTCAGAGCTTAAAGGACGAAACGCTTGAAAGGATAGGAAGAAGGCACACAGCCGCGCAGTTTTTCGCCGCCTACGAAATGGCGCAAAAATACGCGTTTGACATAAACGTCGATCTGATAGCGGGGCTTTCGGGCGAGACGGCCGAAGATTTCGTAAAATCGCTTGAAGCCGTCATAACACTCGGCCCGTCAAACATAACCGTGCACACCCTGTGCTTGAAGTCGGGCGCGAAGCTCAAAGAGCAAACCAAACGCCTGCACATAGAGGGGATAGGCAGGATGATTTCCGCCTCGCGTGAGCTTTTATCCCGGGCGGGTTACCGGCCGTATTATATGTACCGCCAGAAGTACCAGGCGGGCGGGCACGAAAACTGCGGCTGGTGCAAACCCGGCAAGGCGAGCGTGTACAACATAGACGTAATGGAAGAGATTTCTGATAATGTTGCCGTCGGTGCGAACGCCATATCCAAGCGCGTTTTCCGAGAAGAGGAGAGGATAGAGCGTTACGCCTCCCCCAAGGATATTGCGACGTATATTGCCAAGGTGGAAGAGATAATTCTCAAGCGCAACAAACTATTTGAGTAGCTCCCGCTATCGGCGGCTGTTTCCCTTACAGCCGTGTGAGAACGCTCCCGCGTTAGCGGGTGATGGTGGACTCCCACCTGTCGCCGAACGGCGACTGAGGGGATTTCTTCTAATAAAATTATAAACCAAAAGCGCGGAACTTTGCGTTCCGCGCTAATTTTGTTTTCCGTATTTCGAGCCCGTCTCGTCCTCGAGCCCCAAAAGATAATCGCTGGTAGTGTTGAAATATTCGGCTATCATGACAAGCTCGTCAAGGCTCGGCTCATTGTAACCCGTTTTCCAGCGCGTTAGTTTTTGCTTGGGAATGCCCAGCTCCGCGCATATATCCTTCTGCATTTTTCCGCTTTCGCTTATAAGTTCGGCAATTTTTTCTTTAAAAACGCTCACTTTCCACCTCAAAAAAATAGTATCAAAAATAGTAACGGAATTATTGACAATTACTAAATTAGTAACTATAATGATTTATGGTTACCAAAACAGTAACTAATAATTCACAAACAGAAAGTGAGGTAAAAAAACATGAAGAAGAAAATTTTGGCTTTGCTTATAGCCGCGGCAACGGCGATAAGCTGTGCGTTTGCGTTCGGCGCATGCGCGGACAACGGCGAGCAACCCGGCGGAACGACGGGTGGAACCACCGGTGGAACTACGGGCGGTACTGCCGCGGTTGATAAGACCACGGTCGATAATTTCGAAGAGTGGTATTCCGCTATTACAAGTACCGTTCGAAGCGACAACTACTCATTCAACGTCAATTTATCCATGGAAGGAGTTACCATTTCCGGCAATGTACAGAGAAAGGGTGAGAATGCGATTACGACGATTGCAAATGGCGAAAAAGCGGCTTACCAAGTTATAGAGGAACATTCTTTGAAATATTATCAAATCGGCTATTCAGGCGAATGGGTATGCGAAGAGTATCCCGAAAACGTGGGCAATCAATACGGCGCATATTTCGATACGTTCCAATTCCAATTGAAGTGTTTTACCATGATGAACGAAGGTATGGGCATGGCTATTTCAAACACTATGTTCGATGACAGCGAAACATATAATTTTGATGATGAGGACGATTTAAAGGCGGTTGCGGCGGAGAGATATAAAGAAGTTGTATTCGATGAGACCGCAGGAACATACACCATCGTGGGCGGAAGCGCTGAGGTTGCAGAAACTACGGTATTGACATTCCTTAACGGCAAAATAAACAGCATAACGTTTACTATGGGCGGTCAGGATGAAAACGACTTGACAGTTATCAAATGCACAGATTTTGCCTATGGAAATGTAACCGATGTGACCATTCCCGGGGAAATTCTCGCTATCCAACCCAAGAAGTGACCCACCGAAAGATGCTGTAACCGTGCACTTACACACCGTCATTTCGCTTAACTCCCACACATTTTTCGCGAAATTTAATTAAAATCGTTTGCTATTTTGATTTCCGTATGTTAAAATCAATTAGGTTACGGAAACTTTGCGGTGCGACAACTCTACGCCCGACAAGGTTTTCCGCGTATAAATTTCCATATGGAGGATAAATTAAAATGGAAAAGCAGGAAATCATCGCAAAATTCGCCACAAAGGAAGGGGACACGGGTTCCCCCGAAGTGCAGATCGCTCTTCTCACCGAAAGGATAAATCACCTTAACGAGCATTTGCAAACTCACATTCACGACAACCATTCGAGGCGCGGCCTTTTGAAAATGGTCGGCCGTCGCCGCGGTCTTTTGGATTATCTCAAGGATAAGGATATAGAAAGATACCGTGCGATAGTGGCGGCTCTCAATCTGAGAAAGTAAAATTTAAAAACGGGCGGGCATATTTAACGGTATTGCGCGCCCTTTTTTCTTAAAACAGTCAAAA
Source organism: uncultured Clostridia bacterium (assembly GCA_947629695.1). Classification (GTDB taxonomy): domain Bacteria; phylum Bacillota; class Clostridia; order Christensenellales; family Borkfalkiaceae; genus Coproplasma. The sequence goes on from CANREQ010000048.1 coordinate 8,770, forward strand.
AATAAACGCGATAAATTAAATTACGGCGGATTCACACATATTGTGTTGCGCGGGTAATCCGCCGAGAAGGAGAGAAAGAAAGTGACACCAAACTACAAACAATTTTCAATCGAAGTGGGCGGCAGGCAAGTCATCATCGAAACGGGCAAATATGCAGAGCAGACAAACGGCGCGTGCGTCGTCCGTTGCGGAGATACCGCCGTCCTCGTCACCGTATGTATGTCGGCAACCCCGAGGGAGGGAATGGATTTCTTCCCCCTGCAGGTTGACTATGACGAAAAAATGTACTCAGTGGGCAAGATCCCCGGGGGCTTCAAAAAGCGCGAGGGCAGGGCGAGCGATAAGGCAATACTCACCTCCCGCCTCATAGACAGACCCCTGCGTCCCCTCTTCCCCAAGGGCCTTTACAACGACGTAGTCGTAATAGCCCAGGCCATGAGCGTGGAGCCCGACATCTCCCCCGAGCCTTTGGCAATGATAGGCTCATCCGTCGCCCTTTCCATATCCGACATACCTTGGGCGGGTCCCACGGGCTCGGTCGTAGTCGGAATGGTTGACGGCAAGTATGTGATAAACCCCGATCTCGCCCAGCGGGAAAAGAGCGATATTCATTTGAATCTCGCCGGCACCAAGGACGCGATACTCATGATAGAGGCGGGCGCGAACGAGGTGACCAACGACGAAATGGTCGGCGCGATCATGTTCGGCCATGAGGAGATCAAAAAGATCTGCGCCTATATAGAGGACGTAATCGTCCCCGCAGTCGGCAAGAAGAAGCTGGAAATAGAGCTGTATCACGTTCCCGAGGAGCTGGACAAAACCGTGCGCGATTATGCCGCGGACAAAATAGATTGGGCCATAGATACCTTTGACAGAAAGGAAAGGGAGGACCGTCAGGCGCAGGTCGAGACGGAGGTTTTGGAGCATTTTGCCGAAACCTATCCCGACAACGCGAGGGAGATAAAGGACAGCCTTTATTATCTCACCAAGGAAAAGGTGCGCGCAAAGATCTTCGACAAGGGCATACGCCCCGACGGCAGGGGACTCAAAGACGTGCGCCCCATCTGGTGCGAAAGGGGAGTGCTTCCCCGAGTACACGGCTCGGCTGTGTTCACGAGGGGACAAACCCAGACGCTCACCACCTGCACGCTTGCAATGATAGGCGAGGCGCAGAAGCTCGAAGGACTCGACGAAGAGACCAAAAAGCGCTATATGCACCAATATAACTTCCCCGGCTACTGCACGGGCGAGGCGAAAGCTCTCCGCTCCCCCGGCCGCCGCGAGATAGGCCACGGCGCGCTCGCCGAGAGGGCGCTCATTCCCGTAATTCCCCCCGAGGACGAATTCCCCTATGCGATAAGGGTGGTAAACGACATAATGAGTTCCAACGGTTCATCGTCGATGGCTTCGGTCTGCGGCTCCACAATGGCGCTTATGGACGCGGGCGTTCCCATTAAGGCCCCCGTCGCGGGCGTTGCGATGG
>CANREQ010000049.1 GCA_947629695.1 uncultured Clostridia bacterium
GCTTATACGGGCAGATAGTTTACTATGTCGCGCTGGGCGTTTTGACGGCGGTTTTAAGGTATTTCACGAAGATCGAAGTCGTATCCTTCGTGATAATGCTGATGAATTTGCTCGTGCCGCTCATAGATACTTACATAGTGCGCAAGCCCTTCGGCTATAAAAAGGAAAAAAAGCAAAAGGAGGGCAAATAAATGACCGTAAAAGAGTTCTTTAAGAGCAAGGCATTCAAGTGCATAATCACCCTCCTCGCGATACTCCTCGTGTGCGGAATAATCCTCACCATATGCAACGCGCTGTTCTACGTCTCCGCGGAGGAAAAGCTGGGCAGGGCGATCTCCAAGATATACGGCGAGGACGTGGAATACGTCGAAGAGGAGGTTGACGGGGGAATAGAGTTAGGCTCCTCGCAGGTCAACGAAGTGTATGAGATCACCACCTACGAGGGCGATTATCTGATTAAAATAACCGGCTTCGAAGGTTACAGCGGCGGCACCGTCACCTGCTGGATACGCACCAACATCACCGGCGGCGCAAAGGTTTTGAAGATAACCATCGACAGCAACGTAAACCAATCGTTTATATACAAAGTTTCGGACGGTGCGCTCGGCACGCTCGTCGGGGAACAGGACGGCGACGGATTTACGGAGTTCGAGGTAGGCGGAATAAAGACGGGCGCTTCCTACTCCATGGGCGCGATAACCAACGCGGCCAACGGCGCGCTCAAATACGTCAGGGCGAAATACCTCGCCACGGCGTCCGCCTCTTTAGGTTGCGGGCAAAACGGTTACGCAGTGCAATTCTCGCAAGGGGGTAACGCATAATGAAAAACAAGTACGGAAAAATCGCCCTCGACGGGGTGATATTCAACAACCCGACATTCGTGTTGGTTTTGGGCACCTGCCCCACCCTCGGACTGATTTCTTCGGCCTCGAGCGCGGCGGGCATGGGACTTACGGTCGTGGTTATCCTCACGCTGTCAAACATACTCATATCGGCGTTCCGCAAGATAATTCCCAACGAGGTGCGCATACCCGCGTATATCGTCATAATCGCGACGCTCGTCACCCTTGCGCGAATGGTCATGGAAAAATTCATGCCGGATTTGTACGACAGTTTGGGAGGATTCCTCGCGCTGATAGTCGTCAACTGTATAATCCTCGGCAGGGCGGAGGCGTTTGCAAACAAACACACGGTGCTCGAGAGCGCGGTGGACGGCTTGGCTACGGGCATGGGATTTACCGCGGCTCTGACGATAATGGGCATTATCTGTGAATTTTTGGGAAGCGGCTCGCTGTTCGGAGCAAAGATAATGGACTTCTCCATAGGCTTGTTCGCGACCCCCGCGGGCTCGTTCATAATCTACGGGCTGAGCATTGCTGTGTTCACCTACATATTGGATACGATAGCGCGCTACCGCAGGGTGAAAGCCAACAAGCTTTCGAGAGAGAACCTGCTTGACAACAGAGATCTTGGGGAAAGCGCGGCGGCTCCCGCCGCCAAGGAGGCAGAATAATGGGTACTTTGATAGCGATTATTTTGGCCGCCGTTTTAACGAACAACTTCATAACCGTCAAAACCTACGGCATCTGCCCCTTCCTCGGCGTTTCCAAGAACACGAAATCGGCGCTCGGCATGGGCGTGGCCGTCACCATTGTAATGGCCATTGCGGTTGCCGTGACCTATCCCGTCTACAATTACCTGATGAAGATACCCTCGATAAGCTGGTGGAATTTCCAATTCCTCGAGATAATCGTGTTTATCTTCATCATAGCTTCCCTTGTGCAGATGCTCGAGGCGATAATACGCAAACTCTCCCCCTCCCTCTACAACGCGATGGGCATTTACCTGCCCTTGATAACGACAAACTGCGCGGTTTTGGGCGTGTGCGAGCTGGTTATAGGCGATATGTCCGGCATTATAGGGAGCGGATTTGTGATGAACTTCGGCTGGGCGGTTTTGTACGCGCTGTTCTCCGGCATAGGCTTTACGCTTGTCATGCTGATAATGAGCGGCCTGCGCGAAAAACTCAACTGCTGTAAGGTGAGCAAGTCGCTTGCGGGATTCCCCATATCCATGATAACCGCAAGCTTCATATGTATGGCTTTCATGGTGTTCACCTATATAGTGTGAGGAGGCAGAAAGATGAATTTACTCGTTAGTTTGGGTACTGTAAACGCCGATACGTGGAAGACGGTCGGCATAGTCGCGGGAATACTCGGCGCGCTCGCGCTGTTGATAGTTTCGCTCATCCTCATAGTCGGCAAGGTGTTCAAGGTGGATATGGACGAGAAGGTCACGCACATACTCGAAAATCTTGCGGGCGCAAACTGCGGCGGGTGCGGCTGCTCCGGCTGCGCGGGATTTGCCTCCAAGCTCGCAAGCGGCGAGGGCGACTTATCCGCCTGCCACGTGACTTCCCCCGAAAAGAAGGCCGAAATAGCGGCCATCCTCGGCATAGAACTGAAGGATGAAGAGCGCACCGTCGCCGTGGTCAAGTGCAACGGAGGGCTTGCAAACGCGCCCGAAGCGTTCGTATACATGGGCAACCCCACGTGCGCGGGGAACGCCTCCATGCTCGGCGGGAATAAGGTGTGCAAGTTCGGGTGCCTCGGATGCGGAGACTGCAAAAACGTCTGCCCCGAAAGCGCGATAAAGATCTCCGATAAGCTCTCCGAAGTGGACCCCGACAGGTGCATAAGTTGCGGCTCCTGCATAAACGCCTGCCCCAAGAAGATTATAGAGCGCATACCCGCCTCCGCGCCCGTTTACTGCGCGTGCTCCTCTAAGTGCAGGGGCAAGGACGTGATGAACGCGTGCAAAGTGGGCTGTATAGGTTGCGGAATGTGCGCCAAGAAGTGCCCGCAGGGGGCGATCACCATGGTTGACAACCTGCCCGTATTCGATTACTCCAAGTGCACGGGCTGCAAGACCTGCGTAGCCGCTTGCCCCCGCCATATCATAGTGGACAGGGACGCAAAGGCCGAAGAGCAATCAAAGGGCGACAAGGACGAAAAAGAGGCAAAAACGGCCTGATTTGTATTTAAATTCAAAATCGGCTTCCCGCCGTGCGGCGGGAAGCCGATTTTCTTTATCGCGCGATTTGAAATCAGTCGTGTTCGAACATATCCATAAACCGCTTGACAGCAAAGGAAGCGGGCACGAATTTAGGAAGGGCTATCCCCACTCCGCGCACGGGAAGGGCGGGGTGCACGGAAAGCTCGAACAGCTCCCCGCTGTCGAGGTACTTGCGGGCGTATTCCCTCGGCACACAGCCTATACCCATACCTTTGCGCGCAAATTTCATCATGAGGTCCCAATTTTCCACCTCTATGTCGGCGTTTAAGTTTATGCCCAACGTGTCGAGATAGCTCTTCAGGGCGCGGCGGGCGACGGTGTTTTCCTCTATCATGATAAGCGGATACTCCTGCAACGCGGAAAGGGAAATCCTCTTGCCCTTGAGCGCGGAAAACTTCCCGCCCGCGACGAACACGTCCGAAAGGTGCGCCACCGAGCTCGTAAACTGCACGTCTTTATCCTCGATAGGCATGTTTATAAAGCCTATGTCGCACTTATTTTCCTTTATCTGCGTTACCGTTTCCGGCGATGTGCCCGTGATGAGCTCTATCCTCACCCCGGGATACAGCGCATTGAACTGCACTATTTTATCCGCTAAAATGTTGGAAAATATCCCGTCCGTCGCGCCTATCCTTATCGTGCCGACGGGCGAGTTTGACATCTCCGCTATCCTGTTTTCCGCCTTGTCGAGAATGGAAAGCGCCTCTTCCACCTGTTTGAATATGAGTTTGCCGCCCTGCCTCGACAGCTCCATTCCCCTGTGAGTGCGGTTAAAAAGGGGAACGCCCAATTGGTTTTCAAGCTGTTTGACGGCCTGCGACACGGCGGGCTGGGATATATACAGCTCCTCCGCCGCGCGCGTAAGACTTCCGCACTTTGCCACCGTGTAAAACACCCTGTAAAGCTCCAAATTTACCATAATTTACCTCATTTGCCCACGCAAAACTTTGCAAAAACCCTGTTTATTATCTCCTCGTCGGCCGTGTCGCCCGTTATCTCGCCGAGAGCGCGCCACGCCTCGCGTATGTCGAGCGTGAGCAGATCCAATGGAAATTTACCGCAGTTTTGCGCCGCTTCCGAACATTTTTCAAGCGCGCGGCAGAGACATTCGTAATGCCTCTCCTCGGTTATATACGCGCTGTCGAGCGACCTGCCGCCGAAAGAGCGGGCGCGCATCAGCCCTTTGAGCTCCTCCAGCCCCTCGCCCGTGACAGACGAGACGGCTACGTCGTAATCGCCGTACGGCTCTTTTATATCGCATTTGGAAAAGACTTTTATAAGCCTTTCCCCGCCGACGCCGTCAACCGCGGAGAAGTCGTCCTCATCCGAAAGGCAGAGCGCGACGTCCGAGGAAGCGAGCGCGTTTTTCGCCCTCTCTATGCCCATTTGCTCCAGGCTTTCCGCCTCTTCCCTTATCCCCGCCGTGTCATACAAATTGTACACGACGCCGTCTATTTCTATCCTGCCCTCCACCGTGTCGCGCGTGGTGCCGGCTATGGGGGATACTATCGCCTTGTCGTAGCCGAGCAACGCGTTTAAAAGGCTGGATTTGCCCGCGTTGGGCTTGCCGCATATGGCGACGGATACGCCGCTTTTTATGAGTTTGCCCACCGAATATGTGCCGACGAATGATTTCAGAAGGACGCAGATGTCATCCAGAGTCTTTCCTATGTCGGCCAGCTCGTCCTCCTCTATTCCCTCTTCGGGATAATCCGTATCGGCGGCGATGGAAGCGAGCAGATCCGTAAGAGAGGCGCGCACCTTTTCCACGTCGCCTTTGAGCTTTTCGCCGTACAGCAAGTTGCCCGCGCGCAGTTGCGCGGAACATTCCGCGTTTATCATGTCTATCATCCCCTCCGCCGAGCACAGCGAAAGTTTGCCCGCCACGAACGCGCGCTTGGTAAACTCCCCCCGCTCCGCCGCACGCGCGCCGAGGGAGAAAGTCTTTTTGAGCACGCCGCGGGCTATTTCCGCACCGCCGTGGCAGTGAAACTCCACCACCTCGCCGCCCGTAAACGAGCGCGGGGGCGCAAAGTAGACGCAGTAGCCGAAATCAAAAAAGCCGTCGCACTCTATCCTGCCGGCGTACATGCGGTTGGGCTCGAAGCCGTCCACCTCTATCCCGCCGGCGGGGTGAAACATTCGCGAGGCCAAACCGAGCGAGCCCTTCCCGCTAAGCCTTATTATCGCCACTCCGCCCGTCCCGGGAGGGGTGGATATTGCGCTTATTATATCCTCCATTTTGATCCTACCATAACCTGTACTTATACATTTTTTAAGATTATAACACACTCCGCACGCGCGGGGCAATAAAAAAGGCGGGGAAATTTCCCCGCCCCGCCAAATTAAATTTTATAAAATCACTCGAAATCGCCGAACGGATCGTCCCCGCTTCCGCCCGAACTTCCGCCCTGCCGGCCGTCGCTTCCGCTTTGGGAGCCGCCGTTCCCGCTCTGTCCGCCCATTCCGTCAAAGGGGTCCTTGGGAGGCTCGCTGCCCGCGCCGCGCCCGCCGTTGTAGGGGTCGTTGGGATTGTTGTATCCGCCGTTGGGGTTGTTATAACCGCCGTTATTGCGCATATATTCCTGGTATTGCTGATATTGGCGGTACTGCCTTTCCTTGACGAATTGGGTGTAATTCTTGCCGCGGTTGTTCCTCACCACGAACATGAAAATGCCCGAAAGGGGGAAGAGCGCGGAGAATATCGAAAACAACACGTAATGTCTGCAAGAATAGGTCTGGAAAAAGGCTATCATCACGAGGATGTAGGACACGACCGACAGAAGGTTGAGCCAATAGAGGAAAGCTTCGGGGAAGTACGCGTACACCCAGCCCGCCCACGAAAGGGATACGGGCAGGCCGACTATCCCGTAGCCGCTGAAAACATCGACGTAGGTGTTGCCTATCAAAGTGGCCTCGAATTGGGGAACGGCGTATCCGCCTGCAAATATCACTCCCTGTGCCGCGTAGTAGATGATATTCATCGCAACATACGCGAACTCCGCAATGGCGGCTATAAGCGAAACGGTTTTGGCCTTCAACCCGAATATCCTGTTTTTATCCGCGAGCACGCCCGCGTAGTAAGTGTTGAGAATGGGCACAAACGCCATCCAGCTGTTGGCGAATCCCTCCCTGCGCGCTATGGTGTACAGCGCGACGGACTTGAAAATATAGATGATGGCAAAACCTATCCCGCCTATGAGGAAATAAGCCCACATGTACCGCTTGTAATAATCGTCGCCGAATAGCATGAACAGCGTATCGGCGAAATCGGCAAAAGTTATAAACTCCAAATCGCACCTCTCTCAAGCTAAAGCGGCCGCAAATATTGCGGACGCTCCTTTTAAGCAATACTATTTTAAAACCGTTATGTATAAAAAAGCAAATTTTTTTGTGAAAATTACGTAAAAATTTTACAGCGCGGGTCCCCGGGAGCCGTAATCGACGCTCATGAGGCACAATCCGCGGGCGGGAAGGGTCTTGCCGACGCGCTCCCTCAGGCCCTCTTCGAGGGATGAAATTATGTCCTCTTTTGAGATCTTCCCCATAGAATACCACAACAGCGTTCCGGCGAGGGTGCGCACCATGTTGTACAAAAATCCGTTCCCGCACACGTAAATATCCGTGAGATCCTCCCGCCTTTCCACGTTTACGGAATAAATTTCGCGCACGGTCGTGAGCGCGGAGGAGCCGCTCGCGCAATACGCCTTGAAATCGTGCACGCCGCAAAAGAGAACGGCCGCCTCGCGCATGGCTTCCGCGTCCGCACTATCCACGCGCAGGGCAAATCTGTCAAGAATGGGATTGCGGCGGGAAGAGACGTACATCGTATAGCGGTAGGTCTTTTTCTTTGCCGAGCGGTTTGCGTCGAAACCGTCGCCGGCCACGCAGGATGAAAGCACCGAAATATCCTCGCACAGGCGGGAGTTGAGCGCGTCCGCCAGTCTTTCGCCCGCCATACTTACGGGCAGATCGACGTGCGCCACCTGTCCCAGCGCATGCACGCCGCTGTCCGTCCGCCCGCTTGCGCAGACCCTTGCGTCAACGCCGAACGCCTCCTTTATCGCCCTTTCGAGCTCGGCCTGCACCGTATTGCCGTTTTTTTGCACCTGCCAGCCGCAAAAGCGCGTGCCGTCGTATGCGATTTTAAGCGCGTATCTCATGAGATCACCATATAGGGCGCAATGGGCGGGTAAATGGCGGCGGCGTAGATATTTAAAAGAATCACGCCCGCGATGAGCACGCCCGCATAGACTAGCCCCACCGCGTCGCGCGCGCCGAAGCGCAGTTTTTTGTACTTCGTGCGCTTGTTGCCCGATGAATAACACCGCGCGTCCATAGCGTCGCCCAGCTCTTCCGCCCGCCTGAACGCGCTAATAATCAGCGGGATAAGCACGGGTATTATCGCCTTGATGCGCTTGAATATATTGCCCGATTCGAAATCAGCGCCGCGCGCCTTCTGTGCGGAAATGATCCTGTTCGTCTCGTCTATCAGCGTGGGTATAAACCTCAGCGCGATGGACATGATGAGCGCGAGCACGTGCACGGGTATTTTTATTAGAGTCAGAGGGAACAGCAAACTTTCGAAACCGTCGGTGAGGGCTACGGGCGTGGTCGTTAGGGTGAGCACCGCCGAAGCCATGACGAGCAGGAAGAGGCGCACCATTAAAAACGCCGCGAAGATGAGACCTTCGGCGTATATGTGTATTATTCCCCAGGAGAATAGAAGTTTGTCGCCCGTGTGGAAAAATATATTGAGCGCCGAGGTGAAAAGCAAGAGGAAAATTATCCCCTTGACGGAGCGCAAAACCGCGCCTATGGGCACGCGCGAAAAGATTACCGCCACGAACAGCAAAACAGCGCAAAGCGCCAGGGAATAAAAGCTTTTCGCCACGAAAACCATGACTATAAACGCTATAAGGCAGAGCAGTTTGAAGCGGGGGTCGAGCTTGTGCACAAAGGACTGTACGGGATAAAATTGGCCGAATGTAACGTCGTTAAGCATTTGCGCCTCCCCGCCCGTAAGACGCGAGCACGGCGCGGGTGAAATCCGCCGCCTTACAGCCGCAAGCGAGCTCCACTCCGCATTTTTCCAGCTCCTTTTTGAGCTTTTCCACCAAAGGCACGTCCAACCCGAGGCTTTCCAGCTCTTCCGGCCGCGCAAAGAGTTTGTCCGGCCTGTCGCACGCGTATATCCTGCCGTCCGAGAGCACGCATGCGCGCGTGCAATTTTCGGCGACTTCGTCCATGTCGTGTGATACGATTATTACCGTCCTGCACCACGACTTATGCAGGGAGTGCAAAAGGCGCATTATATCCCGCTTGCCCGCGGGATCGAGCCCCGCCGCCGGTTCGTCGAGAATGAGTATGTGCGGCTTGGTCACAATTACGCCCGCAATGGCGACGCGCCTTTTCTGCCCGCCGGATAAATCGAAGGGCGATTTGTCCGCGACCTCGCCGTAATCGAGCCCCACCGCCCCGAGGCTTTCGCGCACGGCTTGCTTAAGTTCCTCTTCGCTTATGCCTTTCTTCAGATTTTTCAACCCGAAAGCCACGTCGTCGAAAACCGTTTCGGCAAACAGCTGGTATTCGGGATATTGGAACACCATTCCCACGTCCGCGCGAAGGGCGCGCCAATCGCTCTTTTTATCCGAAAGATCGAACGCCCCTATGCGTATCCGCGGCTCTGAGGGGGGTTGTTCCCCCTTTTTTGCCTTTGGCTTTTTGTAATGCTTTTCCGCCTCGGGGAGCTTGATGAGCGCGTTGAGGTGCTGTACCAAAGTCGATTTACCGCTCCCCGTGTGCCCTATTATGCCGAAAAATTCGCCCTCCGCTATGTGCAGATTTACGCCCTTCAGCGCGTGCGTGGCAAACGGCGATTTTTTTGAATACGTGAAGCTCAGATCAGATATGTCTATATCCCATTCCCCGCCCGTCTTATCCGGACTTTCTTCCGGCGCGGGCGCGGCTTCGAAAGGGCCGGCGGAGGCGAGTTTTTGCGCTATCTCGTCTGCGAGCTTTTCGGGGTAAAGCTGTACGGGAATATCCATTCCCCCGCCGTTTAAATCGCGGCATATCTCCCCTATCTGAGGGAGGCAGAGGTTGAAAGTTTCCAGCGCATCGCCGTTTTCGAAGATCTCTTCGGGCGTACCTGACAGTGCTATTTCCCCCTTGTTCATTACCAAAGCGCGGTGGCAAAGCAGCGCCTCTTCCATGAAATGGGTTATCAGAATAACCGTAATGCCCTCTTCTTCGTTGAGTTTTTTGGCGACGGCGGTTATCTCCTTTCTTCCCTTGGGGTCGAGCATGGCTGTCGCTTCGTCCAGAATGAGGATGTCCGGCTTTATCGCGAGCACCCCCGCAACGGCGATTCTCTGCTTCTGCCCGCCGGAAAGGCGCGTGGGGGTGGAATGTCTGAAATCGCTCATGCCCACCGCGCCGAGGGCCCACTCTATCCTGCGGCCTATCTCCTCGCGGGGCAGGCCGAGATTTTCGGGCCCGAACGCGACGTCGTCCTCCACAATGGAGGCGACCATCTGGTTATCGGGGTTCTGGAAAACTATTCCGGCGTGGGCGCGCACCTTGTTTACGCTGTCCCTGTCCGAAGGATCGAGCCCCCACGTCTCCACCTTGCCTTTATCCGCTTCGAGCAAGCCGCATATCAGGCGGGCTATTGTGGATTTCCCGCTTCCGTTGTGCCCCAAAATGCACAGAAATTCCCCCTTTTGCACCTCGAAAGACACGTCTTTCAACGCGAAGCCGTCCTCTTCGGAATACCTGAACGAAACGTTTTGGAATTTCACGGCCGCTTCGGGAAGAGACGCGCTTGTATTGAGTTGTTCCACGGCGTCCTGCGCCCCGCTGTTTTTCATAAAACCGATAATTTTCCGCTTAAATATTTTATCTCAATGAATTATACCAAACGGCGGCGCATTTAACAAATAAAAAATGCGACTATCTCGCGAAAGATTGATAAAATTTTTTTCATAGACGTGTAGGTTTGTCAAACATATGAGACGGGGTTGGGAGAAAAAATCAGTGCAAGAGGCCGTCGCGTAGATAGTCTAA
>CANREQ010000050.1 GCA_947629695.1 uncultured Clostridia bacterium
GACGGTACTTATCCCCTGCCCGAAGCGCAGATGGACAGGTTTATGTTCAAACTGATCGTTCCCAACCCCGGCCTCGATGAATTGGTACAGATAGTCAACATGACGCAGAAAACGATGGCCGAAGTTGCCGAGCCCGCGTGCAACGGCGAACAGCTTTTGAGGATGCGCGCCACCGCCAGCCAGATACCCGTCGCTGAGGACGTGATGAAATTTGCGATGACGCTCACTTCCGCGACCCACCCCGACAGCGAGTGCGCGACCGAAGCTTCCAAAAAGTACGTAAGAATAGGCGCCAGCCCCCGTGCGGGACAGGCCCTCATCTCTGCGGCTAAGGTTATGGCGCTCATAAAGGGCAGATTCAACGTTGCCTATTCCGACATAGCGGACCTCGCATATCCCGTTCTCCGCCACCGTATAAAGCTCAACTTCGAAGCCATTGCGGAGCGCATTTCGGCAGACGATGTAATCAAACTTATCCTCGAAGAAGTTGGCAAGCGCCACAACAGGGGCATAAATATCAAGCCTTCCGAAATTTCCGTAAACGGCGGCGCGACCCCCGAACTGCCGATAGAGCAGGAGGAGACCGCCGAAACGCAGACGGTTGAGGAAAGCGCTCCCGCCGAAGGCGAAAAGAAAAAGAAAAAGCGCGGATTATTCGGCAAAAAATAAACATCGGATGTTGTAAATGAGTATAAGTTACTTAAATGACGAGTTTTTCAGCCGATTGGAAACTATGTCATTGAATTTAAAATCCAGCTTGGCGGGATATTTCGGCGGCAAGCACCTGGTTAAAACCTACGGCCAGACCGTAGAGTTTGCCGACTTCCGCGAATATCAGCTGGGCGACGATATAAGAAGAATAGATTGGAATTTGTTCAGCCGTTTTGAAAAGTATTTCATGAGGCTGTATACGGATGAAAGGCAGATGCAGGTACAGGTATTTTTGGATTGCTCTGCCTCTATGGGGAGCGATGACCCCGCAAAAGCCGCATATGCCGTGGCCGCTTCTGCGGCGCTCGGCTTTTTGGCTGTACAGAACATGGATAAGCTTTCGCTTAATTTCATGCGCGGCATAAAATCGGAAAATCCTTTCGGCACTATTATAGGCAAAAACGCCTTTTTCCGCGCCATAAGCGATTTGGAGCAGATGATTTTCGACGGCGAAACGGACATAGAGCAGTGCATCAAAAACTGCCCCGATACGGGCGAAAATAACGGAATTACGGTTATAATCTCCGATTTTTTCACCGATTCCAATTGGCAGAACGCGATAGATTATCTGCTTTACAAAAAGAGGCAGGTATTGCTCATCCAGCTTATGACGCCGGAAGAGCTCGACCCCGCATACGAAGGCCGCGTCAATTTGATAGACTCCGAGTCGCTGGACATATCCGATACGAAGAACATGAAGCTCAAGATAACGCGCAGCCTGCGCGAAGCGTATGCCGAGGCCTTGCGTGACTTCGTGGAAAACATCAGAACTTTCTGCAATAAAAGAGGAGTGGGCTTTATCTCCGTAAACACCGCGGAGCCTATAGAGCGTGTGCTGTTCGGCGACCTTCTGAAGGTAGGTGTTATGTCATGATGCAATTGCTTTTGCCGCTCGGACTGCTCGGTCTGTTAAGCGTAGCGGCGCTGATCATCATTTATATAATCAAGCCCAATTACCAGGTCAAGCACATCAACAGTACTTACGTCTGGAAATTGAGTATGAAGTATAAAAAGAAGCGTCTGCCCACCAGCACGCTCCGCAACATACTTCTTTTGATTTGCCAGATACTCATTCTCATCGCAATGACCCTTATTATCACGCAACCCGCGATAGTTTACAGCAAGGCGGGCGACGATAACGAGGTCATAGCCATAATCGATTCTTCCACCAGCATGTACACGAGCACGGACGGCGAGACCCGGTTTTCGCGCGCTATAAGCAAAGTGGAGGACAGGGTTAACGGGGTTATAGACAACGGCGGACAGATCTCCGTCATTGTCGCCACGGATAAGCCCTACTTTCTCCGCCAGCGCGTGGGCTCCGAGGGCCGTTACGATCTGATTTCCGCCCTCGAGGAAATGTCCGGCGAAGAATACGCATGCTCTTTCGGCGACAGCGACATAGACGCGGCGATTGAGCTGTGCGAGGAAGTGCTCAACTCCAACCCGAGCGCGCAAATCGAAGTCTTTACGGACAAATCCTACCAATACGTGCCCAAGGGGGTCACCATAAACTCCGTGCGCGGCGACGGCGAGTGGAACGTCGCGATACTTGACGCGCAAACCACCCTCGAGGACGGCTATTATCAGCTCACCGTTCAGATCGCAAGCTACGGTAAGGATTGCAATACGGAGCTCATGATAGACGTAAGGGGCGCAAACGCCATAGATATGGATAACGGCGGCCGTTCGGTGACTTTCTCGCAAATGGTATTCTGCGACGCGGATAAGACAAAAACCGTCATCTTCCGCTACGGAAAGGGCGAGGAGACGGATGATATTTACTACTACGACCTCGGCGACGACCAGAGATTTTATTCCTACCGTTCCATAGATATTTATATCGAAGAGGATGACAACCTCAGCCTCGATAATTCCTTCTATCTGTACGGCGGACTGAAGGAAGTCGTCAACGTGCAGTATTCGAGCGGCGACGAGAGCACCGTAGGCGCGAACGTATTCGTAAACAACGCGCTCTCAGTCATCGTGGACGCATTTGCGTCGCGTTGGGATGTAAAGATAACCGAAGTGCAACAGGGCGCGGAACCCGCTATAGAGGGCTTCGACTTCTACATTTTCGAGCATAACATGCCCCGCGAAATGCCGACGGACGGCGTAGTGCTTTTAATCGACCCTCTCAGTGCACCGATAGGCTCGGATATTCAGCTTATCAGGTCGTCGAGTTTTAACAGCAGGCCGCTTGCCGCCGAGAATTCGGAACACCCGTTGATGCAAAACATAATCGCTTCGGGCATAACCGTAAGCCGCTTGACTACGCTCAACCATTCAAACGATTACGAAGTTTTGATGACATGCAACGGCGCGCCCGCGCTGATCGCGCGCAACGACAGAAATGTCAAGACCGCAATACTTGCATTCAGCTTGCACGATTCCAACCTGCCTTTGCTTGCCGATTGGTTTGTGCTCATGTATAACCTGTTCGATTACTTCCTGCCTTCCACTGTAGACGGCAACATATTCGAAGTAAACCAGCAGATAACAGTAAACGCAAGGGGAGACGAGCTTCAATTTTCGGCCTATGAGGATCCGATTGTGGAGTTCCCCACGACCATTGTGCTCGATAAACCCGGCACATACTCATTCGATTTGGAGACGTATTTCGGCCGTAAGGCGCCCACGGAATACATTTTCGTGCGCACGCCGTCCATAGGCAGTAATATCTGCCGAGAGATAGAAGCGCTTGCCGATCCGTTTGCAACGCCCGAAGAAACGCAGTCGTTCGACGATCTGCTTATATATTTCGCGGCCGCGCTCGTCGCTCTCCTGTTCCTCGAGTGGTGGCTGCAATCGCGGGATAAACAATAAGGAGTTAACGGTATGCTTGGATTAACCATTAAATTTACACATCCCTGGCTGCTGTTGCTCCTCATTCCGGCGGCCGTATTCACTGTGCTCCCGTACTTCATGCTTTCAAAGAGGTATAGGCGCACGCGCAACCGCATAGTGTCGATGGCTCTGCACGGAGTAATAATGTTGCTCGCCATATTGGTACTTGCGGGGATGACCATAACCACACTGGTCAAGAACGACAAAAACGAGATAATTTTGCTCGTAGACGTATCCGAAACGGAGGATGTTGCGTCCGACAGGCGCGACATGTTCGTCGAGGAAGTCGTGGAGGAAAGCGCGTTCGACGGGTATAGGGTCGGCATAGTCACATTCGGCTTTGACCAGCGCTACGCCGTTCACCTCACCGACGATATAGATTCGGTCATGAGCGCTTATTACAGTGCCGAGTCGCCCGATAAAACGGCAACCGACATTGCGGCGGCGCTCAGATATACTTCAACGCTGTTCGAATATCCCGAGACGGCTAAAATCGTGCTCGTCACCGACGGCAAGCAGACGGATGAGAACGCATTGTCCGTCGTCCGCTCCATATCGGCGCAGGGCATAAAGGTAGATACGGTAAACATTTCGGAAGATTTCGTCTCCGACGGAGTGCGCGTAACGGACGTCATTTTCCCCGATTATCACGTCGGGCTCAACGACGAGTGCAATATCGACGTCATCGTGTCGAGCACGGTCAGCGACCGCACCGCCACGTTCGAGCTGTACGATAACGGCGTAAAGGACCCCGACGTAAAGACGGTAAACCTGATGGCGGGCACACAGAAGGTGACCTTCACCAAGTCGTTCGATAAACAGGGTGCGCACGAAATAGTCGTAAAGGCGGATCTGGACAGCGACGCGGTGGTGCAGAACAACGAGTATTGCTCTTACTATAATATAGAAGTGTTCACGCGCGTGCTCATTCTCGAGCAGGCTTCGGGACAATCGGAAAATCTTGTCTCCATTTTGGGCGGCGGTGAAGTGCCTTACGAGGTCGAAGTCGTCAACTTGAAGCATGACGCCGATAAGATACCCGACAGCGTGAACGATTTGCGCAAATACGATCAGGTCATTTTAAACAACATAGCCAACTCCGATTTAAAGGGCAACCTTCCCGAAAGCTTATATAATTATGTATACAGCTACGGCGGCGGCGTGTTTACGGTCGGCGGAAGCGACGACGAGGGCGGCGCGCACGCTTATAACCGCAAAGACCTCGCAAATTCCCTCTATCAGCAGATGTTGCCCGTGCAGGCCATAGATTACACTCCTCCCGTAGGCGTGGAGCTCGTAATCGACGTGTCGGGCTCGATGGACGGCGAAAAGCTCGAAGCGGCCAAGCAGGGCGCGATCCAATGCCTCGACGTTCTTTCGGACCGCGACTATGTCGGCGTAATGACTCTGTCCACCAACTACAATGCCGTATTGATGCCTACGCCCCGCACGCAGGACGTCGTTATAAAGGAAGCGATTTTGAAGCTCGAATCCGAGGGCTCAACCGTATTCTCCAACGCGATAGAGCGCGCGTGCCAGGCTCTGAAGGCGCTCAAAAAGGTAGATAAACGCCACATAATCATAGTAACCGACGGTGAACCCACCGAACCCGAAAGCACATATCTGCCCATAGCCGAAAAGTACTACAAGGAAAGCGAAATAACAATTTCGGTAGTCGGCATCGAAATGCAGACCGCAACAAAGATGCAAAAATTGGTAGAGACGACGGGAAGCGCGGACAGGTTGTATCAGGTCAGTGACCTCGATTCCCTCGGCACCGTCATGCAAAATGACCTCAGCGCGCCCGAAATCAAGGAAAGCGAAAACGTAACTTTCCACCCGATAATAGCCAACGCAATGTCCAATCTCGTGCGCGGTCTCGAGCATGAGGATTTCGAAGAAGAGGGCGAAGAGGGCGGCGGCCTTGTGACGCGCTGGATGCTCAAAACCACGCTTGACGGCTTCTACGGCGTCCGCGCCCGCGCGAGTGCGGATACTGTAATCACGGGCGAATACGACGTGCCAATTTACTCGCAGTGGAAATTCGGCAATGGCATGGTCGGAAGTTTCATGTGCGACTTGTACGGCCAGTGGTCGGGCGAGTTTGTCAACGATTCCAACGGCCAGAAGTTTATACGCAACGTCATAGGCAACCTCATGCCCACGGAAAATATCCGCACGCAGGACATAGTGTTGAATCTCCGTTCGGAAAATTATATTAACCAGCTCGGCATTTCCACAACCCTTGACGACGGCGAGAGTTTGGCGGGCGAAATTTATCTGGTAGATGAGGGCGGCGAAACGCTGTTGGCCTCCTTGACCGAGCCCGCGGAAACTCCGCTTGACGACGTATACGTGACAAATTACATGAACTCATCTTACAGCGCAATGCGCAGTACTTTTGTAATCAAGACGAGCGGACTTTATCGCATCGAAGTGAGAAAGGTGGATTCATCCGGCAACGTTTTGTCCATGTCACAGATTTACAAAGCTTTCGCATACTCCAAGGAGTTTGCGGAGTGGGAGAATACAGACGGTGCTTCGGACAACGCGCTGGTGGTTGAGCAGATCGCCGAGCGCGGCGGCGGAACGGTCCTCGACGAGGAAGAGCCTTGGGGAGTATTCACGGGCTTCATAACGCAATTCGAAAGGACGTTCGACCCCCGTTTTGCATTTATCATAACTGCGATAATACTCTTCCTGCTCGACATAGCGGTCCGCAAATTCAAATTCAAGTGGCCGCATGAGATAATCAGGGATTACAAAAACAGAAAGGCAGGTCGGCAATGAAAAAGATAACGGTATTTTTAACGACAATTTTACTGCTTTGCTTTTCCTTTCTGTTTACGGCATGCGGATCGGAAAAACTTTCCACACCAGCAAACTTGTACGTGGACGACAGCGACGTCCTCAATTGGTCGGAAGTAACTTCCGCCCGCACGTACACGGTCGAGATAGCTAAGGAAGGCGGCGAGACAACCGAAAAGAGCACGCGTAGCGCAATATACAGGTTGGCCGGCCTCGAAGAGGGCGATTACAATATCCGCGTAAAGGCGGTGGGCGGCGACGGCTCTGTCGTATCCCCTTGGTCGGAAGTAATATATTTCAAAAAATTCAAGGATTACGGCTATACGTTCCGCTCGCTCGACGACGGGCTTGCGTGGGCGCTTACATCAGCGCGTTCGTCCGTAGGCGATGTGGTGATTGAGGACCGCTACCGCAACAAACCCGTAATAGAGATAAGCGACGGCGCATTCAGGAACAATCAGGAAGTCACAACCGTAAAGCTCGGCAAATTCGTGAGGAAGATAGGCGAGCGCGTGTTCTACAATTGCAGTGCGCTCACAAAGGTGGAGATCCCCGATTCCGTCACGACGATCGGCTCTTCGTTATTCCACGGCTGTTCGCTGTTAACCGACGCGGCGTTGCCCGAGGGCTTCACCTCAATACCCGATTATACTTTCGCGTATTGCTCCGCGTTGACGTCTTTTGAAATTCCCCAAACCGTGACCTCGATAGGAGAATCCGCGTTTTACGCCTGCAATTCGCTCGGCAGTTTGGATATTCCCGAAAGCGTGCAAAGCATAGGCCAATACGCGTTCTCCCGCGACGCCGCGCTTACATCAGTAAAGTTGGGCGGCGGCCTCACCGATGTCGGCCCTTATGCGTTTTTGAACGATGAAAATCTTTCAAGCGTGGAGTTTGCGGAAGAATACGATTCCCTCACGCTCGGCACGGGGATATTCTCCGGTTGCACCGCGCTAACGGGTGCGACCTTGCCCGAAGGCTTACAGGGTCTGCCCAACCGCATGTTTGAAGGTTGCTCGAATTTCGGAAGCGTGAATATACCCGAAAGCGTAACTTCCGTAGGCCAGCTGTGCTTCAACAACACGAAGCTCATAAACGAAACGGGCACGACATACATCGATAATTGGCTCGTCTATGCGGCGGTGGATTACCTTCTCAATCTTCAGACGCTTATTCCTTCAAGCTTCCAAAGCGGCGTCATCGGCATAGCCGACGCTGTATTTTACGGGTGCCCCAAGCTTTCCAATATTCAATTCCCCAGGGCGCTCCTTTATGTAGGGAAATACGCGTTCCAGAGTTGCACGGCGCTTTACAAAGTGGAGACCGAGGCGGGAAGCCAATTGAAGCTCCTCGACCAGAGTTGCTTCAACGGATGCACAAACCTCAGCAGTTTGCTTATCGCAGACAGCTGTGTGGAGACTATAGGCTCGGGCGCGTTCAGAAATTGTACGTTGCTCCATAACAACGGCAATAACCCGACCGAAGTCGTACCCGAAACAGTAAAACATATTGGCAGCAACGCCTTTGCGAACAGCGGAATATACAACGACGAGCATGTAGACACGATCTACGCCGGCAATTGGGTAGTGGGATACGATAGTTCCGCCTCTTCGACCATAACGCTCAGAGAGGGCACGGCGGGCATAGCGGATTATGCCTTTGCCAACAATGCAACGCTCACGAGGGTGGTAGGCATAGAAAATGTAACCAATATCGGCGCGGGCGCGTTCTCCATGTGCATGGCGTTGCAGGTAGCCGCGCTCAGCAACAGGATCACGACGATAGAGCCTTACACATTCTTCCAATGCGTGGCTCTTGCGGGTATCGGCGGCGATAAATTCCCCTCGCGCATAAATTCGATAGGCGAGTACGCGTTCTTCCAATGCGACAGCCTCACCTCGATAGATTTATCCGACACGCAGTTGACCGAAATAAAGCCCTACGCTTTCTACAGTTGCGGAGCGGCTTTGAGGATAGTTTTAAACAACAAGATAGAAAAGATAGGCGATTACGCGTTCTATCACAACCTCGTAACGCAAATCGAAATACCGGAGTCCGTCAAATCCATCGGCTCGCACGCGTTTATGCTCAGCGAGAGACTGCAAACGCTCACATTTAGCGAAGGCCTCGAGGATATTGCCGACTATGCGTTCAGGGCGTGCGTATCGTTAAAGCAGATAAATTTGCCCGATTCGCTCAAAAAGATAGGCAAAGCGGCGTTTATGCAGTGCAGTGTTGTCGAAAGTATAGATTGCGGCGATGGGCTTGAAGAGATAGGCGATTACGCGTTTGCCTCGCTCGTCAACGTCAAAAGCGTGAAATTATCAAGCAGTTTGACCGATATCGGCGATTATGCGTTCTTGTATTGCATGTCGCTCAACCCCGTCGTATTGACGGACGGCATAGAGTACGTCGGCAACTACGCATTCTACGGGTGCGACACGGCTACGATATTC
This sequence comes from uncultured Clostridia bacterium, assembly GCA_947629695.1. GTDB lineage: Bacteria > Bacillota > Clostridia > Christensenellales > Borkfalkiaceae > Coproplasma. The sequence goes on from CANREQ010000050.1 coordinate 8,823, forward strand.
TCCTCGTCAGACGCGATGCCGGAAAATTGGGGTGGACGCTGGAACGCTTCATTCCGTCCCGTATTCTACGGTACGACATTCGCGCCTGAGGGCTATGTCGTATCTGTTAAGGTGACCGACCCGGCCGCTCTCACCGCGCGCGGAGGGATAGTGTTAAGCCGTGAAGGCTATGTGCTTGCCGGTTGGTCGTCGTCAGCCGATTCGACCGAAATCGAGTATAAGGTGAACGGACTGAACGAAGCCCCCGCAGGCGCAACGCTTTACGCCGTTTGGCAGCCCGCGGTATAACAAAAAGGTTTTTGTAAAAGTTTATTTTGGGCCCGAAGTTGCAAACATACTTCGGGCCCGGCGCTTTTGCACAATCGGATAAATCGCGCAGGAATAGGACACAAACGGCGGGCGGCGATTGTCGGGCGTGACAAAATAAATTTTAAAAATTTTAAAAAAGGTTGCCAAAACGTTTGGAATTTGTATTCAAATTAAGTATAATAATTAAGCAATTGTAAGTTAATGAGGTGTAGCGCAGTTTGGTAGCGCGTCTGGTTAGGGACCAGAAGGTCGTGGGTTCAAGTCCCGTCACCTCAACCAAAACAAAATAATCCGAACTCGATCATGGCGACCCGTGATTGGTTCGGATTTATTTTATATCTG
>CANREQ010000051.1 GCA_947629695.1 uncultured Clostridia bacterium
TACGCTCGGAATGACAACACTTTAAATATCGGGTTACATTTTAATCCCCTCAGTCGCCTGCGGCGACAGCTCCCCTTGGTGCCGTTGGCACTAAAGGGAGCCAGGGGGCACATTAAATTGCGGGAGCTGTTATTACGAAGTCTATAAACGCATAGAAGCGAGCAAGACAAGGACGAGCAAGGCATTTCATAGCACAGCCTAGTAGCGCTGTGCGTGCCGAAGCGAGATGAGTGAGCACATTCGTCCCGTGCGAACGGTGACCGAGCCAACGGTTGCCCTTACCGTTGGCGAGAAAGAGCCCCTCAAACTCACGAAAAATTTGCGCGTTCACAATAACGCGCAAATTTTTGTGAACTTATTTATATGCGTTTAGCGGGAGCAAAAAAATTGGCGCGGGATAAAATCCTCGCGCCAATTTTGTGAAAAAAGGCGGCGGCGAAGCGCCGCCGCGCTTTTTTACTCTTTTTACTTCCTGGGGTTGGTTATGTTGGCCTGCGCCGCGGCGAGCCTTGCAATGGGCACGCGGTAGGGCGAGCAGGAAACATAGTCGAGCCCGATCTTGTGGCAGAACTCAATCGACGAAGGATCGCCGCCGTGTTCGCCGCATATGCCGCAGTGAATGGACGGGCGGGTCTTTTTGCCGAGGGTCACGGCCATATCCATGAGCTTGCCGACGCCCGTCGTATCGAGGCGGGAGAAGGGATCGCTTTCATATATCTTGTTGGAATAGTATGCGCCGAGGAACTTGCCCGCGTCGTCGCGCGAGAAACCGAATGTCATCTGCGTCAGATCGTTCGTACCGAAGCAGAAGAACTCCGCTTCCTTCGCGATCTCGTCGGCAGTGAGGGCGGCGCGGGGGATTTCAATCATGGTGCCCACTTCGTATTTAAGCGTGCTCCCCGCCGCCTTTATGATAGCGTCGGCAGTCTCCACAACCGTCTTTTTAACGAACGCAAGCTCTTTGACTTCGCCTACGAGGGGAATCATGATTTCGGGAACTATTTTCCACTCGGGGTGCCTCGACTGTACGGCGATGGCCGCCTTGATGACCGCGCTCGTCTGCATAACCGCGATTTCGGGATAGGTTACGGTGAGGCGGCATCCGCGGTGACCCATCATGGGGTTGAACTCATGCAAGTCGGAAATTATCTGCTTGATCTCGGACACTTTCTTGCCCTGCGCCTTTGCGAGCGCCTTTATATCGTCCTCGTCGGTGGGCACGAACTCGTGAAGGGGAGGATCGAGGAAGCGAATGGTAACGGGCTGGCCCTCCAAAGCCTCCATGAGCCCTTCGAAGTCGGCCTGCTGCATGGGCTCTATCTTGTCGAGAGCCTTCTTCCTCTCTTCAACCGTGTCGGAGCAGATCATCTCCCTGAACGCCCCTATCCTTGCGGGATCGAAGAACATGTGCTCCGTGCGGCAAAGGCCTATGCCCTGCGCGCCGAAAGCCGCCGCCTGTCTCGCGTCGGCGGGCGTATCCGCGTTGGTCCTTACGCCCAAAGCCTTGTATTTATCCGCAAGGGCCATTATCCTTCCGAAGTAGCCCGAATTGGGGTCTGCGGGAACGGTGGGGATTATGCAATCGTATATTTTGCCCGTCGAGCCGTCGAGAGAAAGCTCGTCGCCTTCCTTGAACACTTTGCCCGCGAGGGTGAATTTCTTGTTCTCTTCGTCCATTTTGATCGCGCCGCAACCGGATACGCAACAAGTACCCATGCCGCGCGCAACTACCGCCGCGTGAGAGGTCTGGCCGCCGCGCACCGTCAGAATGCCCTGCGCGTACTTCATGCCCTCTATGTCCTCGGGCGAGGTCTCCAGCCTTACCAAGACGACTTTCTTGCCCTTCTTGCCCTGTATGACCGCGTCCTCTGCGGTGAACACTATCTGCCCTGCGGCCGCGCCGGGCGAAGCCGCAATGCCCGTGCCTACCACGTTGGTCTTATCCGCGGCCTTCAAGGCGTTGGCGTCGAACGTGGGGTGGAGAAGCATGTCGAGGGATTTGGCGTCTATCTGCATGAGCGCCTGTTCTTCGGTTATCATACCCTCGTCTATGAGGTCGCAAGCGATCTTGATAGCCGCCGTCGCGGTGCGCTTGCCGTTGCGCGTCTGAAGCATATAGAGCTTGCCTCTTTCGATGGTGAACTCCATATCCTGCATATCGCGGTAATGATCTTCGAGGGTTTCGCAGACTTTCAAAAACTGCTGATATACGTCGGGGAGCACTTCCGCCATCTTGGAGATGGGCATGGGAGTGCGCACGCCGGCAACTACGTCCTCGCCCTGGGCGTTCATCAAAAACTCGCCCATGAGCCCCTTTTCGCCCGTCGCGGGGTTACGCGTGAACGCAACGCCCGTGCCGCAATCGTCGCCCATATTGCCGAACGCCATCATCTGTACGTTGACCGCGGTGCCCCAGCTGTAGGGTATATCGTGGTCCATTCTGTAGACGTTCGCGCGGGGGTTGTCCCACGAACGGAATACGGCCTTGATAGCTTCGAAGAGCTGTTCCTTGGGATCGTCGGGGAAATCCTTTTTAAGCTGTTTTTTATACTCCTGCTTGAATTGGTTGGCGAGATTTTTCAGATCGTCCGCGTCGAGCTCTACGTCGAACTGGACGCCCTTCTTTTCCTTCATGTCGTCGATGAGCTTTTCGAAATACTTCTTGCCGACTTCCATTACCACGTCGGAGAACATCTGGATAAATCTCCTGTAGCAGTCCCACGCCCAGCGGGGATTTTTGGATTTTTCGGCTATCGCGTTTACGACTTCCTCGTTGAGGCCGAGGTTCAGAATGGTGTCCATCATGCCGGGCATGGAAGCGCGCGCGCCCGAACGGACGGATACGAGCAAGGGGTTTTCCTTATCCCCAAACTTCTTGCCGCATATGGCCTCCATTTTATCGACGTAGCTCATTATCTCCGCCTGTATTTCGGGGTTGATCTGTCTGCCGTCCTCGTAATACTGGGTGCAGGCTTCGGTGGATATGGTGAAGCCCTGGGGCACGGGAAGCCCGATATTGGTCATTTCCGCAAGGTTTGCGCCTTTACCGCCGAGTAACTCCCTCATCTTTGCGTTACCTTCGGTGAAAAGGTAGCAGTACTTTTTTGCCATTAAAATTTGTCCTCCTGATTTTTTCGCGTTTTCTTTGTTTTTTTATTTGTTATTCTTAATACAGCTTAAGTATTATAACCTATGTTTTTATCTTTTTCAAGGGGTTTTGTGAAAATATACGGCATAATTGCATATATTTTAGGGTTCGGACGGCTCCTTTGCCTCTTTTTGCTCCTCTTCCGCCCCGTTTTCCTCGCGCGGCTTATCGCTCTCCGGCGCGCTTTCGCCTTCCGCATCCGGGGAATTATCTTCCGCACACGGCCCGCTCTCTTCCCCATTGCCGCCCACGTACACGGGGATAATATGGGGGATAAGCTTGGAGCCGAGCGCCCTGTCAACCGAAAGAACGGCGCACAGAGCCACTGTCGTCACGACGCACCAAATAATATCCATCATCGTGTCGAAAAGCCCGACGTCGAGATATCCCCCCTCTATTGTGTACAGCACGTTGCCCTCCGCGTCGAAAACCTGCGTATAGGCGATGCCGTCTATCTGCAACGTGTGGAGATGGTCGTACGGGTCGTGGAGCATAAAGGAGTTAAAGCCGGATATTATCGTATCTTCCTGCATATCGAAATTTGCCATAAGCCTGTCGCAGGTGAACTCGTAAATTTCCCAGGCGATCGCAATGAGCATGCAAAAGCCCGCGCTGAACACAAGGTATGCGATAAACTGCTTTAAATTCTGCGGCTCTCCGAGGAGCGATTTTGCGAGGCTCAGGCCGAGCGAAGCGAACAAAATTCCCCAACAGGCGTGCAATATGTCGTCGAGGCAGGGGATATAGGTGTAGAAATTATAGCTCGCGCCCAAAAAACAGAACACACAGTATATCAGCACGAAAACCGTGTACGGATAGGGCGAGCGGATCTTCAGGCTGTACTCGGCAAAATAAAATACGGGGATTACCGCGATATAAGAGAGCGCGATGAGGCAATCACGCCCGTGTTCTCCGCCGAGCACGGCAAAATATATCAGCGAACCTATACAGAACGCCGCGTATACTCCCATGAGCACGGCAAAGGGAATATCGTTTTTACTGCGGTCCTTTATATATGCTAAAAAGGACTGCTTTTTCTTCTTTACTTTTTCCATGGTTAACTCTCGGTGTGCCGCCGCGGCGCGGCGGATCGTTTGTGAAGGGCAGATGCGGGATCAATAATAGGTGGCCACGGCCTCGTCTTTGGGGAGGGGCCGGGCGCGCTCTATCTCAATCGCCGAAAGCACGGGCCCCTGCTGGCGGTATACGGGGCTGTAACCGTAGCTTATTTCCGCAAGCACTTTGAGCCAATCGCGCGTGGCGACGCCCTCTATCAGCCCGTTTGTCTTTAACGCAAACCCGTCGTAGGCGATGTCCGCCTCGCAACAGGTCATAATGAATCTGCCTATGACTATCGCGCCCGCGCCCACCTTTTTGGATACGGCCGCCATACCCTTGAACCTCACTTTTTTGCCAATATATTGTTGGGGATTTTCGGATAAATCGCGATAGAAAAAGGCGAAATCCCTATCTTCGACCTCTATTATGGGCGCGTTTATATCGAAGGGCAGGGGGTCCTCTATGTCGTCGTACTCCGCTTTGCCGCCGACGTATTCGTAGACTATGTCGGGACGGCGGGATATGCCGCGCACGATCTTGTGGAAATCATCCTTTACATATTCCCCCTTGAAGCGGTTGAACACGACGAGCTGTGTCATCTGCACTTTGTCGAACACCAGCTGGCGCATATTTTGATTGTAGTTTACGAAAGTGGACGCGTCGAAAAAACTCATCATCTGGTTGACGACCCACTCCTCCGGCATCGCGTCGAAAAACTTCTGCAACAGCCACATGCCGTTGTATTCCACGAGAACGCGGCGCGCGCGGTGCTTTTTGACGAAATATTCGAGGTTGGACTGAGTGAGGTCCTCTTCCGTATCGAGGTATTCGATATCTACATTTTTTACGGCGAAGCGGGAGGGGACGTACTCCTCTTCCCCCTCTTCGCACACCAAAAGCAGAGTGCGCCCGCCGTCCTCCATGCGTGGATCTTCCAGCGTTTCCTGTATGAATTTTGTCTTACCCGACTCCAAAAAGCCGAGGAATAAATATACCGATATTTCCATTTTTCGCCTTATTCCGTTTCGCCTTTCCACACCCGCAATGCGGTAATGTGCGGAGAGAATTATCGCGGGAGCACCTCCGCCTTTCCCGTCACCCTGTCCTTGTTGTCATTTCGACCGATTGAGAGCACGAAGTGCTCGATTGAGCGGAGAAATCCCCTATGTGGCGGTAGGGAACAACGTTGAAACGGCGTCACCGCTATATCAGGGGGACCCATTCGACTACACTCGCTATCGCTCGTTCCGCTCAGGGTGACAACTCATTTTAATTGCGGGTTACATTTTAATCCCCTCAGTCGCCGTTCGGCGACAGCTCCCCCTATTATTAGAGGGAGCCAAGGGGAGCCTATTGCGGGAGCTGTAATTACGAAGTGAGTAAACGCATAGAAGCACCCCTCAGTCTGCTACGCAGACAGCTCCCCTTGGTGCCGTTGGCACTAAAGGGCGCCAAGGGCACGTCGTCACCCTGAGCGTAGTGAGGCTGAAAGCCGAACGTAGTCGAATGGGTCCCCCTGATATATGCGGAATAGCTCGGAGATAACTTGTAATTACGTAGTCTATAAACGCATAGAAGCGAGCAAGACAAGGAAGGCGAGCACCGACCGCAGGGAGTGTACACAGACGTACACGACCAAGGCGGCGCGGAGCCTGACACAGTATTGCGACGCTTATATGCGTTTTCCGGGAGCATTGGTTGCTCAGCACCCAAACAGCTCCGCCAACTCCTCCTCATCCAACTTGCTCCCAATAACGCACAACCTCCCCGTATAATCGGCAGAGCCGTAACGCACGTTTACTTCGGCGGGAACGTAGTCGAAATGCAACCACTTGCCGTCCTTGGCGGGCACTATGCCCTTGGCGCGGAGCACCGTGCCGAAACGCAGGTTGTCGGAAAGACTTGCAAGCTTTTCTTCAAGCTCCTGCGCGGTGAATTTTTTGGTAGTCTCCACGCCCCAGCTGGTGAACACCTCGTCGGCGTGGTGGTGATGATGGTGGTGATGTCCTTCGTGCCCGTCCTCTTCGCCGTGGTGGTGGCAACATTCATCGTCGTCATCGTCATCATCGTCGTGGTGGTGATGGTGGCAACATTCGTCATCGTCGTCATCATCGTCATCGTCGTGGTGGTGATGATGCTCATGCTCTTCATCTTCGTCGTCGTGGGCGCCGCCCAAAGCGAGCTTTTTAAGCTCTTCCTCCAAAGAGGACGCATGCTCCATTGCTTCAACTATTTGCTTGCCGTCTATCTTATCCCACTCGGTGGTTACTACCGTGGCGGCGGAGTTATGTCCCTTTACGAGCTCCACCGCGGCGGCGAGCTTGTCCTCGCCCGCGACGTCGGCATGGCTGAACACTATGCAGGCGGCCGTCTCTATCTGGTCGTTGAAGAACTCGCCGAAGTTTTTCATATACATTTTGCACTTATTCGCGTCAACTACGGCGGTGAGGGAATTTATCCTGCAATTTTCAAGTTGCGCCCTCTCCACGGCGCGCACGACGTCCGACAGCTTCCCCACGCCCGAGGGCTCTATCAGAATACGGTCGGGGGCATAGCGGGCGCACACTTCTTTCAGGGCCTTGGCGAAATCGCCGACGAGCGAGCAGCATATACAGCCGGAGTTGAGCTCGTTTACCGTTATGCCCGCGTCCTTCATAAAGCCGCCGTCAACACCTATCTCGCCGAATTCGTTTTCGATAAGCACGAGCTTTTCGCCCGCGTAGGCTTCTTTTATGAGCTTTTTGATGAGCGTCGTCTTGCCCGCCCCCAAAAAGCCGGAAAATACTTCGATCTGCGTCATTTTATCTCCTCCGGCGCGCCGCTTGATTTTCCGCCGCTATGCGGAAATACAGCTATACCGCGCCGCAATAAACGTTTTTAAAAACTCACAAATGCTCCCCCGCGTTGATTGCGTGAGAGCATTTAGTTTTTCCGAAAAAATTTATCAATAGGTAACTTTTCTGAAGGAGCCGTCCTCTTTGTGAATGACTATGCGCGCTTCCTGGCTCTTGGCGAGAGCCTTGGCGTAATCTATGGCCTCGGCCTGCGTATTGAACAGCTTGAGCGCTTTCGCCCCTCCGGCCGCCTTTACCTGCCACTTGTTGTCGTCCTTGCGCTTGCTTATGTGATAGGTCTTGTTAGCGGGTTTTGCCACAGGTTTTTCCTCCGTCTTTGCGTCTGCGGGTTGGGCGGGCTCTTCGGCCTTGGCCGCGGGTTTTGCCGCGGGCTTTGCCACAGGTTTTTCTTCGGCTTTGGCCGCGGGTTTTGCCGCGGGTTTTGCTTCGGCCTTGGCCGCGGGTTTTGCTTGGGTTTCGGCTACGGGCTTTTCCTCTGCCTTGACTGCGGGCGCGGGCTCTTCTTTAACGGGTTCCTCTTTCGCGGGCTCCGCCGCAACGGCCGAGGCTTTATCCTCTTTGTAACTATCCTGTTCGGCGGGCGCGGAATAAAGCTCTTCCCCCGCCTCGTCCTTGCCGGACTTCTTCCCGCTCTTCGCTATACATACGATGATCACGATGAGCAATACGACGACCACCGCGCCTATAGCCACCCAGCCCCACGGCGTAAACCAATCGGGCAATGTGAAAAGCAAATTTGCCATAACCTGAAAATTCTCCTTTGTAATGCTACTATTGTTTATATTATACCCCTGTTAAAGTGACTTGTCAAGCCAATGCGGGGGATACGCGCCATTTTTACGGGCCTGCAGAGGGGTCAAAATCTCAACTGCTCGCCGAACAATTTAACGGCGAACGGATCGGTCATGCCGGAGATAAAATCGAGCACGGCGCGGATATAATCGGACTTGGACGAAAGCGTCCCGTAAATTTTGTCGTTGGCCAAATCGGATCTTTTGAGATTTTCCGGCAGAATGGAATCGTCGCAGTATTTGGCGAGCCAATCGCAAAAGCTCGTGCCGAGCTCGGGATAGGAGCGCCCGTAGCGGATAACTTCGCTCAGATCCCCCTCCTTCCACAGCGCGCACAGCCCGTCGAACAGCGTGACTATGATAAGGCGGGAATACTCCTCGAAGGCGCGGAACCTGTCGCTTTTGTAGATATTTTCGAGGTTGAAACGCTTTATCGCGTTCAGGCGGGAAAAGGATTGCCCGCTCATACAGACGCCGTCCGCGGGAGAGCTTGAAGTACAGACGTCGGCGATAAGCTCCCGCATGATGACGGTGGTGTTGGGAATGCCCGCGCCCTCTTTGAGGCTTTCGGGCGAAATTATGCCGAGGGAAAGCGCGTCCTCTATATCCCTGCCGAGGTAGGCGATCTTGTCCGAAAGTTTGACGACGCAACCCTCCCACGTCGCCGGTTGGTATTGCCCGGCGTATTCTATCGTGTCGAGGTTAAAGAGCTCCCCGCGCGGGCGCAAGCCGTTTTCGTCCACCTCGCCGCAGTGGGAAATTATCCCGTCGCGCATCGCGTATGTCAGCCGCAGATTGCGCATTACGCGCCCGCTGTCCTCCAAAAGTTCCAGCTTGTCCACCATTCTCAGCCCGTTTTGCTCATGCCAGAAAGGCTTGCCGAGATAGCGCATGGAAAGCTCGCTTAAAACGCGCTCGCCGTGGTGGCCGAAGGGAGCATGGCCGAGGTCGTGACCTATCGCAATGGCGCGGGTAAGCTCCTCGTTGAGGCCGAGGTAGGCAGCTATGGTGTACGCCACGGAATCGACGTGCGCGACATGCTCCATACGGGTGCAGACGTGGTCGTTTTCCGCATTGAAAAAGACCTGCGTCTTGTGCTTTAAACGGCGGTAGGCGTTGGAGTGAAGTATGCGGGTGTAATCGCGCGCAAAAGGAGAGCGAACATCGCCCGCCCTCTCGTAAAGCATATTTTCCCGCTCGGTAAAAGCGGAGTAATTTTTGTTGCCTTCACGCGCGGAAACCGCGTAAAATTTGCCCGTAGACCCCATAATATGTGCCGTTTAATCCTTTTTGAGCGTTTTATCGTACATGAAAAGATGTGAAAAGCGATTAAAGAAATGTCCCGCCTCGGCGAGAGTGCGCCGCCACTTGCCCTCTTCCTCCGGGGGAGGGTGTCGCGTTAGCGACAGGTGGGAGCGCTCGGTTACAGCGCCCTCCCATCACCCGCTACGCGGGAGCTTCCCCCCAAGGGGGAAGAAGCCAAGGGGCGCTTTAAATTGCGGGAGCTGTAATTATCAAGCAAAAGTTCGGATAAATTTGTAATTACGAAGTGAGTAAACGCATAGAAGCGAGCAAGACAAGGAAGGCGAGCACCGACCGCAGGGAGTGTACACAGACG
>CANREQ010000052.1 GCA_947629695.1 uncultured Clostridia bacterium
GCCGCCTTTTCTTTTTTTGAGCGGCGCGTTTTGTTTAACGCGCCGCTCAAAAAAAGGCTGCCGCTAAACGCATATAAGCGTCGCATAACTTTGTCAGGCTCCGCGCCGCTTTGGTCGTGTACGTCTATGTACACTCCCTGCAGTCGGTGCTCGCTTTCCTCGTTCTGCTCGCTTCTCTGCGTTTATAGACTTCGTAATTGCAAGTTATCTCCGAGCTATTCCGCATATATTAGGGGGACCCATTCGACTCCGCTACGCTTCGCTCAGGGTGACGGCACGCCTTGGCTCCCTTTAGTGCCAACGGCACCAAGGGGAGCTGTCGCCGAACGGCGACTGAGGGGATTAAATGTAATCCGATATTTAATGTGTTGTCATTCCGACCGATTGAGACCCGCGTTAGCGGGCGATTGAGTCGAGGAATCCCCCTTGTGGTGGTAGGGAGCAGTTTTGAAACGGCTTTCCCACTCAAGACAGGGGGACCCATTCGGCGCGCTTCGCTTGCTCAGGGTGACGGCACGCCTTGGCTCCCTTTAGTGCCAACGGCACTAAGGGGAGCTGTCGCCGAACGGCGACTGAGGGGATTTCCCCATTTTCCGGGGCAACGGCGTGGCCCGGGAGCCATCCGAAATCACCGCTGTTTGGGAAAATCTTTTTTACGGGGCCGTGCGCGGTTGACATCGCAAAAAATATTCGTATAATTAAAAAGGTATGGAAAATATTATCTTAGATAATATTCCCGATGATCGAAAATCGGGTGAGATAGGCGAGGTCGATTACGAGACTGTGCTCGACGTGGCGATGAAGGTGGGCATAGGTATACTCTCCTCCGGCGGCGCGGTTTCCCGCGTGGAGACGGCGGTGGACAGGATATGCTCTTCATACGGCGTGGCGGAAGTCAGTTGCGCCGCGTTCCCTTCCATGGTCATCGCGAGTATCAAACTCAAAAGCGGGCACGAATACAGCCTCTTAAAGCGCGTTACAAGCATTTCCAACAACCTCGCGCTTCTCGAAAAGTACAACCAGCTTTCCCGCGATATTTGCAGTATGAAATATCCGCCCGACGTTGCCCTCGGAATGGTGACCGAACTCATAACCTCGAAGGCGCGCAACAAGTGGATTACCATGCTCGGCGCGGGGATAGTGAGCGCGGGTTTCGCCATATTTTTCGGCGGCGATTTTGCGGACGTCATACCGGCTTTTTTGGTGGCGTTCGCGATGGCGGGATTGAACGAGTTGTTATCCACCCGCTCCTTAAACGTATACGCGACGCTCTTTTTGCTCTCCGTATTCGGCGGGCTTTTGGGTATATCGCTTTGTAAACTGTGCGTGCTGTGCGGCCTGCGCTGTCACGGTTCGTTCGTCATCATTGGCTCTATAATGACGGTTATCCCCGGGCTGATGCTGACAAACGCCGTGCGCGACCTGTTTACGGGCGATATAATGAGCGGCGCATTTCAGATAATAAACGCCCTGCTTCTGACCGCGGTCATTGCGGCGGGCTATGCCGTCGCACTTCTCGCGCTCAAACCCATTACCGATTTTATAATTCCCGAGCCGCGCAGCGGCCTTGAGTACTATCTGTATTTCATGGGCTCCGGCACGGTGGGCGCTATGGGCATATGCGCATATTTCAACTTAAAATTAAAGCGGTTGGGCTGGGTCATGCTCGCCACCGTTCCCACTTTGGGGCTGTATCTTTTAATGGAGTATGCTCTCCCCGGGCAAATGTTTGCCGATATTTTGGTGACCTCGCTCTTCGCGGCGCTCTTGGCGGAATTCCTCGCGCGCGTCATCAAAACCCCCGCCACGGTTTTCATAGTGCCCTCGATTATAGCTTTCGTGCCCGGAAGCTCGCTGTATTACGCGATGGAAGCGCTCGTGCGCGGCGATTTCACGCAGGCGGGAACATCCAGCTTGGCGTGTCTTTTGACCATTCTGGGTCTCGCCGTGGGGCTGTGTGCGTCGGCTTTGCTCTTCAGACTGTTCATACCCGTCAAGAGCGCGCTCGGCAGAAAGAAAAACAAAAATATTCTCAGGAAAGATTGATTTATGGATTACGTTAAACTTGCCAAAACACTGATACCGGACGAAGATTTGTTGCCGTTGGAGGAATACGAAAAGCTGTACCCCGAAAGGAATATGGAAAGGGGGGCGGAAGTGACCCGTCTTGCTCCCTCGCCCACGGGCTTTATACACCTCGGCAATTTGTACAGCGCGCTCGCCGACGAGCGCATAGCGCACACCACGGGCGGCATATTCTATCTGCGCATAGAGGACACCGACTTAAAGAGAAAGGTGGACGGCGCGGTGGAGTCCGTCATACGCTCGCTTGAGTATTTCGGGCTGAATTTCGACGAGGGAGCGGAGATAGACTCCCCCCTTAACAAATACGGGCCTTACTACCAGCGGCAACGCGCTTCCATTTACCGCGCATACGCCAAAAGCTTGATAGAAAGGGGGCTCGCATACCCTTGTTTCTGTACGGAAGAGGAGCTTGACAAAGTGCGCGAAAAGCAGAGCGCGAACAAGGAGATCACGGGATATTACGGGGTATACGCCAAATGCCGCAATCTGACGGAAGAGCAGATCTATAAAAATCTCGCGGAGAAAAAGCCCTTTGTTATAAGGCTCAAGTCGCAGGGCAACGCGGCGAACAAAATAACTTTCAAGGACTGTATAAAGGGGGAAATAACCGTCACCGAAAACGACCAGGACGTCGTGATTTTGAAATCCGACGGCATACCCACCTATCACTTCGCGCACGCCATAGACGACCATTTCATGCGCACGACGCTGGTCATCCGCGGCGAGGAGTGGCTGTCCAGCCTGCCCATTCATATAGAGCTGTTTTCCCTGCTCGGGTTCAGGCTCCCCAAATACGGGCACACATGCTCGCTCATGAAAATGGACGGAGAGATAAAGCGCAAACTTTCCAAGCGGAAGGACCCGGAGCTCTCCCTCGATTTTTACAGAAAGGCGGGGTATTATCCCACTGCCGTAGTCAAATATCTGATGACGATACTCAACTCCAACTTCGAGGAGTGGGCGAGGAAGAACCCCCAAAAGGATTACCGCGAATTTCCCTTCTCCATATCCAAAATGGGCAGAAGCGGCGCGCTGTTCGACATAGACAAGCTCAACGACGTATCCAAAGAGGAGCTTGCCACCCTTTCCGCGGAGGAGACTTACGATTTCCTCAACAGCTGGGTCAAAGAGTACGGCTCCGATGGGGACAAGGTGCATTTTGCCGACAAAGAGTATATAATAGCGGTGTTGAACCTGGTTTGCGGCATAGGCGGCAAGAAGAGGCGCAAGGACATCGTCCGCGCGGAAAGCGGGGTGAAAATGCTCGATTATTTCTTCGACGATACTTTCTCGCCAAATTACTGCTACCGCTTCGGCGGCGAGACGGTAAACGGCGTTCTGGAGGAGTTCGCCCGCCTTTACGACCCCGCGGACGACAACAACGCATGGTTTGCAAAGGTAAAAGAAGTAGCTTCCGAGTTCGGCTTCGCGCCCGAAATGAGCATGTACAAGGCCGACCCGCAAGCGTATAAAGGGAGCGTAGCGGACGTGGCGGAAATATTGCGCATAGCCGTATGCGGAATGCCCAACTCCCCGGACCTTTGCACGGTGATGCGTATATTGGGCAAGGAGCGCTCTCTCAACCGCCTGAAAAGCGGCAAAATAGCTCAATAAAAGTGATATTATTGTGAATATTGGGTAAACTTAAATGAATTTTACCCGTCTTATCTGTTTTTAAGTTGACTTATCAAATTGCCCGGTGCTAAAATTTTTTCGAACATTTAAATACGTCCGTGAGGAATTAAAATTATGTTGGAACTTGTCGATATCAAAAAAGATTATGCGGTTGCAGGCGAAGCGGTGCACGCTTTAAAGGGCGTGTCCGTAAAATTCCGCGATAGCGAATTTGTCTCCATTTTAGGCGCGTCCGGCTGCGGTAAAACCACCCTTTTGAATATCATAGGCGGGCTGGATCACTACACCTCGGGCGACCTCATAATCGAGGGCAAGAGTACCAAGGAGTACAAGGACGGCGATTGGGATACATACCGCAACCACTCCATAGGTTTCATCTTCCAGAGTTATCATCTTATACCCCATCAGACGGTATTGCAAAACGTCGAACTCGCGCTGACGATTTCCGGCGTGCCCAAAAAGGAGAGGCGTCAACGCGCCATAGAGGCCCTGGAAAAGGTAGGGCTGGGCGATAAGATACACAACAAGCCCAACCAGCTTTCGGGCGGCCAGGCGCAGAGGGTGGCGATAGCCCGCGCGCTCATAAACGACCCCGAGATCGTGCTCGCAGACGAGCCTACGGGCGCGCTCGACTCCAAGACGAGCGTGCAGATAATGGAGCTTTTGAAGGAAATTTCCAAAGACCGCCTCGTCATAATGGTCACGCACAATCCCGAGCTCGCCGAAAAGTACTCCACGCGCATTATCCGCCTGCTCGACGGCCTCATAACCGACGACAATATGCCCTATGACGGCAAGGATAAAGAGGCGGAAGGAAGCGGAAAGGCGGACGGCGCAAACGCCGCCGAGAGCGCGGAAAGCGCGAAGGACGGACAGCCCAAAGCGAGCGGCAAGGGCAAGAAAGCTTCGATGTCCATAGGCATGGCTTTCGGGCTCAGCCTCAAAAACCTGCTTTCCAAGCGCAGGCGCACGGCTATGGTCTCCGTCGCGGGTTCCATAGGTATTATAGGCGTATCTATGGTGCTCGCCATATCTGCGGGCGTTCAGGGCTATATAGGCACTATGGAAAACGACATGCTCTCCGGCAACCCCGTCTCCATAACGCAGAGCGCGTATGATTTCACCTCCCTTATGGAAATATCCGATCATAACCTCAACGTGGACATCAAGGAGCTCGCGCAGGGCAACAAGATATACGTCGAATCCCTCCTCGATACATTGGGCACACTCGCAAAGGGATTTGAAAAGACAAACAACATAACCGAGGAGTACGTGGATTACGTCTCCAAGCTCCCCGAAGAAAGCGTAAACGTAGTGCAATACGACTACGCGTTCAACATAATAAACAACCTGTACACCGATTTCACCGTCAGCCGCGATTTGCAGTCCCACTTAAAACCGGGCGAGAGCGCGGAGGGCAAGTACAACGGCGGGGATATGTCCGTAACCGCAATAAGGGCGATGTACGCATCCGTCCTGTCGCACGTAGAAGAATACAAGCAATGGGGCAGTATGATAGGCTCGGTGAGGACGTTCGATGAGGTGCCCGACAACTACGATTACATAATGTCGCAATACGACGTTCTTGCTGTGGATAAGGACGGCAAGGCGGTTACGGAGGGCTACACGGACGAGGAGTTAAAGGCCATGTTCGAGGCAAAGGATACGCTCGTCATGGTAGTGACCGACTATCAGTTCAACGATCTGATGCTCGCCGAGTTCGGGTATTTCACCGAGGACGAATTTCTCGACTACGCGTTCAAGGGCGTGGGCAGGAAAGAGGACGTAACGCTTGTAGGAAGCGACGGCTTCCCGTACTCCTTCTTTGTGGGCGATACTGCGAAAAAGTTCACCTATTATCCCAACGACTGCGTTTACAGCGCGCAGAAGTTTACGACCAAACCCCAGCTTTCAAACGACTCCATAATGACTCTCGTGCCGCCCTATCTCATGCGTGCGGACAGCAGCATAACCGAGCAACAGGCGATGTATGTGGCTTCCCAGATAGTCACCGAGAGGGCGAAGGGGAACGACGCGTTGCGCGAATTTTTGCAAAAGCCCCGCCAGCAGGGCGGACTCGGCTTGCAGGGAGAGCAATTCGACCAGATATATAACCTCGTCAAAATGCCCGACGAGCCCGAAACCACGGGCTATGTCGCAAACGCCTACACGACGGCGCACGACGTGACCGAAGGCGACGACGATTTGCACCTTCCCGCAATGGAAGAAAACTCCGAAGGATATGAAAAGCGGGTGGAGCTGGGCGTAAAGATGATATTGCAGAAGAAGGAGGACGTCTCCTACGGATGCCTCGATACGGGCCTTTACTACACCCACGCGCTCACAGAATACATATTGGACACCGAAGAGGAGAGCGAGATAGTCGAATTCCTCAACGAAAACGGCGCGGTTGACGAGATCCCCCTCTACATAGATTACTACTATGTTGACGAGGGCGAAGAGGGCCCCGACGACGATTGCTACGTGCTGGGCACCGAGCGTTCGGTCATAGACACGGGCGCAACGGTAATGTCCGCGATAATCGGCGGCGTTTCGGGCGCGGGTGCGGGCGCGTCGTCCATAGACGCAAAATACCTCGGAGGAAGCAGAGTGCCCATCGCGGTGTATCTCTACCCCGTGGACTTCAATCAAAAGGACTTCATAACCGATTATCTCGACGCGTGGAATGACATGTGCGAAAAGGGCGAAAGCTATACATACACCGGCTTTGACGGCGCGGAACACACGGTGAAGCTCGAAGTCAAGGATAAAATAACCTATACCGACACGGTCGGGCTGATAATCGGCATGATAAACACGATGATCCAGATGGTCACGATCGCGCTCGTGGCGTTCACCGCGCTGTCGCTTGTCGTCTCCACGGTCATGATAGGAATAATAACTTACGTATCCGTCGTGGAGAGGATAAAGGAAATAGGCATACTGCGTGCGGTCGGCGCGAGGAAGAAGGACATCAAGCGGCTGTTCAATGCCGAGACGTTTATCATAGGCCTCGCCGCGGGCGTGTTCGGCATATTGGTCACCTACCTGTTATCGCTTGTCATAAACGTCATAGTCGTAGCCCTCGCGGGAGTCTGGGGCATCGCGGCGTTGCCTTGGTGGCAGGCGGCGATAATGATAC
The DNA here is from genome assembly GCA_947629695.1 of uncultured Clostridia bacterium. Taxonomy (GTDB): domain Bacteria; phylum Bacillota; class Clostridia; order Christensenellales; family Borkfalkiaceae; genus Coproplasma. Next base: position 6,863 of record CANREQ010000052.1, read on the forward strand.
TGATAAGCGTCTGCCTGACCCTCATTTCCGGGCTTATCCCCGCGTCGGCGGCGGCCAAGAAAGACCCCGTCGTCGCGCTCAGGACGGAATAAAAGCGGCAATATAAAAGCGGCGTTGCAAACGGAATAAAAGACCATGAAAAGACCCATTAAGGCGGCGGCGATATTCGCCGCCGCCCTGTTCGCATCCGGGGCGGCGGCTTGCTCCGGGCAGACGACATACGAAAGATATTTTTACGCCATGGGAACATCGGCGCACCTCGTCTTGTCCGGCGACGGCTTTCCCTCGCAGAGGGAGGCCGAAGCGGGTTTCGGTGCGCTGTGCGACAAAATCTCAAGCGAACTCTCGGCGACGGAAAATTGCATAAGCGCCACCCTCGATGGCTCGGATATAGACAGATTCAACGCGGCCCAAGCGGGAGAGGAAGTGGAGATAAGCGGCACCTGCTTCAATGCGCTTTCCCTCGCGCTCGAAATGTACGACTTCACCGGCGGCTACTTCAATCCCGCCGTCTATCACAGCGTGGCCGCGTACAATTTCCCCCAAAGCGTGCCGCCGCAGAATATGCCCGATGCGCAGACGCTGGAGGCGTTCACCTCTTTATGCTCCCATTTTCCGGAGCTCGCGATAGAGGCGCGCGGCGGCAAATATTTCGCGCGTAAGCCCTCCTGCACCGCCGAAGCGGGCGGGGTCGTGTATTCGCTCGCGATAGATTTGGGCGGCCTTGGCAAGGGCATGTGCGCCGACAGCGCGGACGATTTTATCTCGGAGGCGGGTTTTTCGGGCGGATATTTCGATTTTTCCTCGTCGAGCATGGCGTTGAAGAGGTACAAAGGGGGAGATTACGAGCTGTTGCCCCGCGACCCGCGCGATAACGGGCGGGCGATCTGCTCGGTCAAAGTGAGCGACTGCCGCCTGTCCACGAGCGGCGATTACGAGCATTTTTACGAAGTGGACGGCGTGCGCTATTGCCATATAATAGACCCCTTCACGGGTGCGCCCATACGCACGGGCATATCGTCCGTCACGGTAATAGGCGGAAGCGCGGCGGAGGACGACGCTTTAACCACCGCGCTCTCCTGCATGGGCAGGGACAAGGCGGTGGAGTTTATCAATTCCAAACTAAGCGATAAAACAGTTATAATGCTGGTGCAGACGGGGGATGGTTACGGCATAATAACCAACCGCCCCGCGGAAATTTCCCAAGCCGTTTATCCAGTTATAAACTTGGTCGAAAAGGGCAGGATAGTTTTGAAAGATGTCACTTAAAAAGGTAGAACAAGTCAAAAATTCAAAATTTTTCCGCCCGTGGGATCTGATAATTTACGGGCTCATTTTCGCCGCCGCGATAGTCCTCATTCTCGTGTTTGCGCTTACGGGAAGGGGGAAAAGCGAGGGGTTTATCATCTCCTACAGGGGAGAAAAGATTTTTTCATACAGCTTTGCGGAGGACGGATACGAAATTATTTCCCCCAACGTCGAGGTGGAAGAGGACGGTGAGGAAAAATTACTGCTCGTATTCCGCACGGACGGAGGCAGGGGATATAATAAAATAGAGGTGGACAAGGCCGCGCAAAGCGTAAAAGTGACGGACAGCGACTGCTCGGCGCACAGGGACTGCGTTTACACCGCCGCGCTTTCGCCGCAAAACCGCGCGCCCATACTTTGCACGCCCCATGCCCTCGCCATAACCCCGCTCGAAGCCGGCGACGACGGAAAAATAAGGACATAAAAAAGTTGCGGCAGAGCATAAAAAAGCGGCTTGGCGATCGGCCAAGCCGCTTTTTTATGCCGCAAATGCGGAAGTGAAAATTATACCCGTCTTAATATCAACCGTCATTGATGGCCGCCAAAACCTTTTCTATGCCGTCGTTTATGCAGATTGCCTGTTTTTGTATCTGTTCGGGGCAGTACGCATCGCCGCAGTTGATGCAGGCGTAAGTCGCCAGCTTGTTCTGCGCGGTCAGCCGCCGGAACGGATATTTGATAATGCCCGGCGTATTGTACCCCACGCCGAGTTCGAGGTAGAGAACATTTTCCCGCTTGTGCGCGTTTATAAACCGCTCGTACCGTCCGCACGCCGCATGCCAACCCTCGTCCTGCACAAACTTGTCGTCCGAACGCAAATTCATCGTCATCGGCTTGCCGCAGACGGGACAGCGGGGGATGAGTTCGCCGGGAATACGCATATCCCGTTGCTCCGCTGCCATGCGGCGGATAAGCTCCTCGTTGTCATACGTCTTTTCGTGGCAGGGCACGGAGCATTGGAACAGCCCGTAGTCGCCCTGCGTGTAAAAAAGCCGC
>CANREQ010000053.1 GCA_947629695.1 uncultured Clostridia bacterium
ATACAGTGCAACGGCATAGGCCCGGGATATATAGCGACGCCGCAGACGGCGCCTTTGAGGGAGCGCCAGGCAGACGGCTCCCGTCATCCTTTCGACAGCTTCATAATCGCCAAGACGCCCGCGGAGCGCTGGGGCGAGACGACGGACCTGATGGGTCCTGCGGTGTTCCTCGCATCGGAAGCGTCCGACTTTGTGAACGGGCATATCCTCTACGTTGACGGCGGTATCCTCGCCTATATCGGCAAACAGCCGTAAAGAGGGGAAAAAGAGTGGATAATTTCAAATAAAAATCCCCTTAAAAAATTTCGCTGTAAAAAGGTGCGCCCTGCGGCAAAATGCCGCAGGGCGCAAAAAATTCCCGCACCCTTAAAGGCGCGGGAATTTGCGATTTTTTACAGCTTATTATCTTCTTATTTCGTAATCCTGATTCATCAGCTTTATGATGCTGTCCTCGTCGTCGGTTATGTTGAAATCGCCGCGGATAGTGTGCTTGATGACGGAGGAAGCCACCGCGAAGTTGACGATGTCGTCGGGCTTCATTCCGCGCATGATGGCGTAGATCATGCCGCTCGCGAACGCGTCGCCGCCGCCCACCCTGTCGAGGATATTGAAGCGGAAAGTCTTGCTCTCGTACGTCTCGCCGTCGAACCACATAAACGCCTTCAAGCTGTTTTCACTGCCGGTATGGACGTATCTCACATGCCTTCCTATCGCCTTGAAATTGTATTTTTCATGCAGCGCGCGGAAAACCCTGTCCTGCTCCTTGTAGGAAGGATTCATGGATAGCCCGTCCTTTATGTCCTTGCCGTCGGGCCCGGGCAAATTTATGGGCTCTATGCCGAACAATACGTCCACATAGGGAAGGTACGATGTGATGCAATCGCGCGCTTCCTGCCAGCCCCACAGCGCGGAGCGATAGTTGCAGTCGAAAGATACGGTCATCCCCAGCTCTTTCGCGGCCTTGAGGGCGAGCATTATAAGCTCCCTGCAGTTGGGCGAAAGGGCGGGCGTTATGCCGCTCAAATGGAGCCAGGTGAAGCCCTCGAGCTTTTTCTTGAAATCTATCGTCGTGTAATCGTAAAGCGCGAAGGCGGAGTCCTTTCTGTCGTAGGTTACCTTGCTCGCGCGCACGCCGAAGCCCTCTTCGAGGAAGTATATGCCCATGCGCCCGCTGCCGTAAATGCAGGGGGAGCAGTGCACGTCGTTGCTTCGTATGTAACGTATCGCCGCCTTGCCTATGGAAGAATCGGGCACGACGGTGAAGTAAGAGCTGTCAACCCCGAGGTTTGCAAGCGACGCCGCTACGTTGGCCTCCGCGCCGCCGTAGGTCACGCGGAACTCGTCCGTGCTCCTTATCTTCTCGTTGTTGGGGGGCGAAAGCCTTAAAAGCAACTCGCCCATGGTGATGAATTTTACGTTAGGAACAGACATTTTTTTACCCCTTATTTCATGATTGCGCAACCCCTTTCAAGGCGGATCTTACGCTTCATTCCCATTATATCATATTTTTTCGTTTTGTACAGAGCAATGTCAAAATTTGTGCGCAAAAAAATTGCGGGCGGGCATAAAACAAGCCGCGCACCTTCATTTTCAAAGGCGCGCGGCACAATTCATAATCCGATTACAGAAGCGTAATAGCCGCAATTATTTCATTGGGCTTTGACAATCGAAAGCTCCTCAAGGGTGTAGTTTATCGTGCCGAGGCCGAACGATACGGGGGTTGACATTTTCAAAAGCACGCCCTTTGTGGCGTTTATATCGGCGTTTTCCACGGTGGAATACCAAAATTCCGCGGTGGAGCCAGTCATTACCGTGTCCGCCTGCAAACCGACGCTGACAGACGTATAGCGGTAGTTCAAAGCCCCGTCGCCCGAACCCTTGTCCATAAATATATAGTCGGGATTTGTCTCGTGGCATTTGTCGAGGGCCTGTATTATCTTGTTCTGTCCGCCGTCCTCGGGGTCGAGCTCGGCCGGGGCGGAGCAGGAAAGCGTCACCGTCTGCATTGCGGCGTTCTGCGGGGTCATGACGTAGAAGGTGTGGTTGTTCCCTTCGTTAAGCCTCATCGCCCTTATAGCGAGCCTCAGCTGGCTGTTATCGAAAACCGAATAGTCAGTATCTCCCTTAAGGCCCGTCACCGACGTGGTCACGTTGTCCCCGCTCTTGCGGTTGTCGGTATATTTTACCGTCGCTTCGGTGCAGGAGTAGTTGTAAAAAGTCTCGTACTCGCAGTCCAATTCTATATAGGCCGCCGCCAAGAGCCGCGCGTCGAGGGTGTTGGGCGCGGTATTTTTGATTATCTGTCTGGAATAGATGGGCTGAAGATTGTCCCCGGCGAGGCGGAAGAAGCACTCCGTCGTCACGCTGTCGTCAAAGGACTTGGCCTCGTTTCCGGAGGCGAGCCTGTATTCTCCCGACACGGTGAGGGTGGTCGCGTAGCGATAGGCAAGCTCTTTCTTGTCTCCGCTTTCGGGGGCATAGCCCTCGGGTATGGAGGCGTCCGACCAATCGAATTGCACCATGCCGAACTCGGTTTTGTATTCGCCGCCGGGCTGATAGGTAAGAGAATAGGTGTTGTTCACGCCCTGCGTCATCGAGACGGAGTATTTTGCGACTTCCTTATTTTCCAGCCAATTATCCGAAAAGCTCTTTTCCACCGTGGTCGAAGTTCTCACGTTCCAATTGGCGCTCGTCGCCGTTTTGGGGGAGACTCTCGCGCCAGAGCAACCCGCCGCGGTCGCAAGGCACAGCGAAAGCGTCCCGACCGCCAATATCCTGTAAATGTGTTTCATAGACAGAATTATAGCATATATTTTGGGGAATGTACAAACTTTTACGCCTCAAATAATTAAATTTTTCCAAAGGCTGTGGTATAATGGTTAAAACGACAGGCGCGCCCTCTTTTTGCGGGCGCGGAGGCAGATTATGATAAAGGCATACGTTGCGCCCATACTTTCCGCGGCGCTGAAAAAATTCAAGGCTTTGGTGCGCGGGCACGAAGAGGGGGACAGGGCGGATAAAAGGCTTATCGTCTTTTGCGAGGACAGGCTCTCCCTCGTGGCGGAGAGGGCAATATGCGAGGAAATGGGCGGCACCTTTTCGGTGAGCGTTTTTACCCTTTCCCGCTTTCTTACGGCCGAGAGGGGCAGGCAGGAGGACATACTTTCCGACCGCGGCTCCGCAATGGTCATCCGCAGGCTGATAGAGAAGAACGCGCAAAATTTAAAACTTTTCCGCCGCCTCTCCACGCCGGCGGCCGCCCAGGAAGTATACGACACGATCGCGCTGTTGTATTCCTCGGGCGTATCTGCCGACGATATAGACGGGGTGAGCGAGGGGAGCGAGCTGTTGCGCCGCAAACTTCACGACATCGCGCTTTTGTACCGCGAGTACTCGCAATACCTCGAAAGCTCCGGCGCGGTAGACAGAAACGCGTATCTTCGCGCCCTGCCCGGCGCGATAGAAAAATCGGACAGGATAAAGGGTGCGGACGTGCTGTTTTTGGGCTTCAACGCCTTTACGTCCACCGTGCGGGAATGCGTGCGCGCCTGCATGCGGACGGCCGACAACACGGGCGGCGTATTTATAGGCGACAGGGGCAAAGTGCGCCTCTATCAAAACGAAGCGATAGCCGATTTTTTGGGCGTCGCGGAAAGTTGCGGCCTGCGCGCCGAAGTGGAGTATACTCCCTCCGGCCTGCCCGCCGAAGCGGAGCTTTTAAGGAAGAACATATTCGAGCCCGAAAGCCTCAACAAGGCGCTTCGCGGCGACGTAGGTATGGATATATGCCCCGACGAATACGGCGGCGACCTGCCCGTGGACATAACCGAGGCGGCCGACGAGGAGGAAGAATGCGTATTTATTGCGGCGCACATTTTAAAGTGCATAAGGAAGGAAAATATCAAGCCCCACCGCATTTCCGTCATGCTTCCCGCGCCGGAAAAGTATCAACCCGTGCTGGAGAGGATATTCAACCAATATTCCATACCCTTTTACGTGGACAGGCGTTATCCGCTCACATCTTGCTTTATATGCTCTTTTGTGTGCGATTATCTGAGCGCGGCCGCCGACGGGATGAGGCTCGAATCCGTCCTCGCCGTCACGGGCAATCCGCTGTTTTGCGCAAGCGAAGGCGAGAGGCGGGAGGTTAATCTGTTTTGCAATTACATGCTCCGCTCCGCCATCTCCCGCGGGGCGGTCACGCGCGAGGTAAACGCGGACTCCTGCGCCGCCATGTGCAAGGGCGGCGGGCAAGAGGAGTGCGAAAGCACGTATAAAGCCGTGTGCTCCGTGCGCGAAAAATTTTTGGCGGGCAGAAAGCTGTTGCCTTTAAAGGGAGACGGCGCGGCGTTTTGCCGTGCGGTGCGCGCGCTTTTGGAGATGTTCGGCGTGGAGGGAAAGCTGGAGGAAAACTCAAAAGACGGGCGGTTTGCCGCCTATCCGTCCTTTGCCGCCATGTCCGCGCGGGCGTTCGGGGCGTTTACACAGGTTTTGGACGAGGCCGAAAACCTCACGCGCGGGGAGCAAATGGGCCTGCGGGAATTTATCGGAATGTTGAAAAGCGGCCTCGCGGCGGCGGAAATATCACTCATTCCCCCCAAACAGGGCGCGGTTTTCGTGGGCGACATCTCCTCCACCGTTAACTCCGGCAGCGACATAATCTTTGCGGCGGGGCTGACGGACGAAGTGCCCAAGTCCTCGCAGGATATTTCCATTTTGACAGACGGCGAGCTTGTAAGCGTGGAAAAGTTGGGCAAAGTTTCGCCCAAAATTTCACAGCTAAACAGGCGCGTGAGGGAGCTGACCGCCCTCAACGTGTGCGCCTTTTCCAAAAGGTTGTATCTCGTCTATCCCATGCGCAAGGGCGGCGACGACTGCACCCCCTGCGAAATATTGGATTACGCCCGCGCGCTGTTCACGACGGGCGGCAAAGCGCTTGCGGCCGTAACCGCAAAATCAAAGGCGCAGAGGCGGGAAGATCTCCCCTACTACATATCCAACCGCACGGCAGCTGTGAGAATGCTCGCCGACAGGCAGAGCGACAGCGCGGAAATTTCCACCGTGTACGCCCTTTTGAATAAAGAGGGGGAAAGAATTTTGCCCGATGAGGGCGACAGCGCGGACAAGCGCATAACCAACGGGCGCGCGCTGTACGGCGGGAAGATCTCACCCACCGCTTTGGAGACCTTTTACGATTGCCCCTACAAGTGCTTCATGCAGCGAGGACTGCGCCTCGAGGAGAGGGCGGAAGGGGGCATGCGGCCTGTGGACAGCGGCAATTTCATCCACGAAGCTCTGCAAAAAGTGGCGGACGGGATAAAGGGCGTGGACGGCGAGGAAGGGTGCGCGGCCCTCGCCCAAAGCGTCGCGTCGGATATGCTTTCACAAGTTCCGTACAGCTCGCTCATGCAGGGCGGGCAGGGAGAATACACGGCGCGCTCCCTCGTGGACGAGGTCGTAAAGCTCAGCCGCGGAATGTACAACCAGATAGCTCATTCTTCCTTTGAAATAAGCCAAACGGAATGGGAGTGCAACGTGCCGCTGTTTGACGGCGTGCGCGTCGGCGGAAGGATAGACAGAGTGGATTCGTGCGGGGATATAGTGCGGGTAATCGATTACAAGACGGGCCGTCACGACAACAAGGCGGAGTCCTTTTACATGGGGCGCAAGCTCCAGCTTCCACTGTATCTGTCCGCCGCGGCGGCGGGGAAGAGGCCTGCGGGCGCGTATTATTTCCCCGCGAAATTGGAGTACACACCCTCTCCCGAGGGCGATTTCTGCTTAAAGGGATTTATGGACGGCAGTGCGGATATAGTCAGACTTTCGGACGACAGGGTGGAAGAAAAGGGCAAAAGCGCGTATGTCGGGGCGTACCTAAACGGCCGCAAGGTGACGTGGGCCATGGAGAGGGAAGAGTTCGCGTATTTCATCTCCTACTCCAAGCTTATAGCCGGGCGCGGCGCGCGGGGGATGCTGGACGGATACGTCTGCCCCTCCCCGTCCGAAAAGGCGTGCGATTTCTGCGGCCTCGCGGCGTGCTGTATGTACGACAAAAACGAGCGCGGCGTGCGCGAAAACAAAAAGGCGAGCTGTAAAGACGTGGCGGAAATAGCCCGTGCGGCGGCGGAAAAGGGGGAGTGATATGGCGATGACCGAAATGCAGGAAAGGGCGATAAAGGCGCGCGGCAAAGTGCTCGTGTCCGCCTCGGCGGGTTCGGGAAAGACCACCGTCATGATAAAGAGGCTTGCGGACATAATCTGCGGCGGGGCGAGCCTCGACAACGTGCTCGCCGTCACCTTCACAAAAAAGGCCGCGGCGCAGATGAGGGAAAAGTTGCGCTCGGAGCTCGTCTCCCGCCTGTCCGGTTGCGACGGGGCCGCGCGGGAAAATATCCGCGTACAGCTCGGCAAGATAAATTCGGCGGATATTTCCACTATAGACGCCTTTTGCGCGCGGCTTGTCAGGACTTATTTCTACGCTTTCGACGGCCTCGACGCATCTTTCGAGATAGCCGCCGACGACGCGGAAGTAAACCGTATGCGCGCCCGTGCAATGGATAATCTCTTCGACAGGCTCTACGGCAAGGGGGACTCCCCCGCCGACGGCGATTTCATATATGTGCTGGAACGGCTCAAGAAGAACAGGAGCGACAAGACACTGCGGGAGATGATAATAAGCGCCCATTCGCGGCTGAGGATAGAGCCCGATTATCTCTCCGTGGAAGATAAATGCGCCAAAACTTTCGGCGAGGGCGGATTCGATAGGGTGTGCGCCCGCATCGGGGAGATCGCCGGCAAAACATGCGCATATTATGCGCAGGCTACGGAGGAATTTGCCAAAGGACTTCACTTTGCGTCCGGCGGGGAGAAATATGCGGAAGTGCTCCGCGTCGTCTGCGACAATCTGAAGGAAGTCGCAAAAAACGGTGATATATTTTCCCGCCCGCTTAAGCTCAGCCCGCTGAGAAAGCCGAGCGTCAAGGATGTAAACAGGGAAGAGGACGCGAGGTTCGATAGCTTCCTGCGCGGCCTCAAGGACAAATACGACGCGCTTTTCGGCGGGATAGGCAGCCGCGAAGAGGAGGAGCGCGCATTCTACGGGAGCGGTTTGCTCGCGCGCGCCTTTGCCAAGTTGGTTTTGCAATTCGATGGGGAATATGCGGCGATCAAGCGCGAGGAGGGCAAGCTCGATTACGGCGATCTGGAGCATCTTGCCTACGCTCTCGTCTGCGGAGAGGGGGCGGATAAGGATGTCGGGGAGCAGATAAGGAGCAAATATTCCTACGTTTTCATAGACGAATATCAGGACGTAAATCCCATACAGGACGCAATAATATGCGCCGTTGCGGGAGGGGATCTGTTCAAGGTCGGCGATCTCAAGCAGGCTATTTACGGATTCCGCGGAAGCCGCTCCCACTTCTTTTCCGGCCAGATAAAGAGCGCGGAGAGCGCGGGCGGCTGTATAATCCTGCCCCATAATTTCAGGAGCGACAGGGCGATAGTTGACTGCGTAAACGAACTGTTTTCTTTAATCATGCGCGATGAGGTGTGCGGCTTCGATTACATCGGCGGCGGGCACACGATGGCGGTTGGCGACGAAAGCGTTCCCACGCGCGGGAAGGCGGAGCTCTGTTATTTTTCCGGCGCGCCGCGCGTAAAGAGCGGTGCGGACGGGGTGTATTCCATAACCGAGGAATTTCCCGGCAACGCGCCGCAGAGCGCGGAGAGCGCGGCGCTCGTAAAAATCGTAAGGGAAGCGCTGGAAAGCTTTGTGTACGACAAAGAATTAAAGAAGATGAGGCCCGTAAAGCAGGGAGACATCTGCATACTCGTGCGCAAAAAGAACAAAAAGAGCGTGGCCGAAGCCCGCAGGATATTGCTCTCCATGGGCTACCGCGTGGACGGTTCTGCGGAGGCGAACGTGTGCGACTACGCGGATATTAAGCGCATGATAGCCATACTCTCCTATATAGACAACGGCGAGCAGGACGCGCCGCTCGTCGCCTCTCTCCTCTCTCCGCTCGGGGATATGGACGAGGACGAGCTCTCCGCCGTGAGGGTGTACGGCGGCACGGGGAGGGATGCACCCCCGTTCAGGCGGTGCGCGGAAAAATACGCGCGCGAAAAGGACGACGGGATTTCCGCCAAGCTCAACGCATTTTACGCCCGCGCGGCGCGGCTGAGGGGGCTTGCGGAAGGCCTGGACGCCGCCCGCCTCATAGACGAAATAATTAGCGTCGGCGGCTTTGCCGCTTACTATGCGGACGGGGTGCGGCGGGCGGCTCTGCGCAGATTGCAGTCGGAAGCATCGGCCGGGGGGCTTTCCTTAAACGCCTTTCTCGCGCGGCTCAAGGCCGCGGATTACAAGGTTAAAATGCCTCTTTCGTCCTCGTCGGACAGCATAAAGATCATGACCATGCACGCTTCCAAGGGGCTGGAGTTTCCCGTCATCATAATAGCGGATATAGCCGCCGGCTTCCGCGGCGACGAGAAGCGGGAAATGACTTACGACGATGAGTTCGGCTTCGCGCCCGACTGCTTCGATATAAAGGAGCGCACCTACCGCGGCACGGTTTTGAAAAAGCTGTGCTCCCTGCGCGCTTCCGCCGAGGAGCTGAGGAACGAAATAAACCTCTTTTACGTCGCTTGCACACGCGCGGAAAACAGCCTTTACATAATGTGCGGCAAGCAGGATAAGTACGACGCGGCGGGCGCCTTGACCGCGCCATGCTATGCCGCAATGTTCGACGCTCAACGCCTTGAAAAGTTGATTCGCCGCAACATATCCGCGGACGAATGTCAAAACGCGGCTCAGAGCGCGGGCAAAATCGCTATAGGCGGATATTCCGCCGACAAGGAGCTGTATGCGGAGCTGGAAAGATCTTTTGCGTTTGCGCCCGTGCGCGACGATCTGCCGGTGAAGAGCTCCGCCACGCGTATTCTCGGCCTGTCCGAAGAGGACGCGGTTTTCCCCGTCATTTTCGGGGAGGAGAGCGGCCCGAAGCCCGATACGGAAAGCGGCCTCGCCTACCACGCTTTTTTGCAGTACTGCGATTTTTCCGAAAAAACCGCCGGACAGATAGAAAAGCGGCTACGCGCGCTGGAAGAGGGCGGCTTGATCTCAAAGGAGCGCGCCGCGCTTTTGGATGTTGACATGCTC
>CANREQ010000054.1 GCA_947629695.1 uncultured Clostridia bacterium
GCGGATTTTTTCGGCGTGCGAGGCGGCGGACAAGGCCTTTTGCGATTTGTTGCCCCTCATAAAAGAGGGAATGAGCGAAAACGAAGTCGCGGCCACGCTGGAGTTTTTAATGCGCAAGCACGGCGCGAGCGGCACGAGTTTCGAGACGATTTGCGCGTTCGGCGCAAACGCAAGCGTTCCCCACCACGCCACGGGTCGGACAAAGCTCAAATTCGGCGACGCGGTTTTGATAGATTTCGGTTGCAAGGTGGACGGATATTGCTCCGACTGCACGCGCACATTTTTGTTCGGCGACGATAAAAAGCACGAGAAATTCAAAAAATATTACGATATCGTCCTCAAGGCGCACATGCTCGTCAAGGAAAAATTCACAAGCGGAATGACGGGCAAACAGGGCGACGCGATCGCCCGCGGTTTCCTCGCCGAACACGGCCTTGCGGAGTATTTCACACATTCTTTGGGGCACAGCTTGGGCATAAATATTCATGAAAGCCCCAATCTTTCGCCCTCGGACGAAAGCGTTTTCGCGGACGGAATGGTATTTTCCGATGAGCCCGGCGTCTATTTGGCGGGCGAGCTCGGTATTCGCATAGAGGACACGGTGACGCTTGAAGGCGGCAAGGTCAAAAGCCTCACCGACAGCGACAAAAAGCTGATAATTTTGTAACAACCGGCGCGATAAAGCCGAAATAATTTCGCAAAAGAAATATAACCGACTTGAAAATTTTAAGGAGAATTTAAAAATATGGCATCAATTTTGGCAGGCGACATAAGAAAGGGCGTAACATTCGAGTATAACGGCAAGGGCGTTTACACCGTGACCGAGTTCCAGCACGTAAAGCCCGGAAAGGGCGCGGCGTTCGTAAGGGCGACGCTTAAAAACGTCGTGACCGGACAGGTGCTTTCCGACATCACGTTCAACCCCACGGCCAAGCTCGAGACGGCTCAGGTCGAAACGCGTAAAATGAGCTATTCGTACACCGACGGCGAGTTTTACTATTTCATGGATCCCGACAGCTTCGAGATGATAACCCTCAACCTCGACCAGGTGGAGGACGCGCTCAAGTACATCAAGGAAAATGACATGGTAACCATCAAATTCCTTCACGGCACCGCGTTTTCCGTCGAGCCCGAAAACTTTGTGGAGCTCAAGGTCATAGAGTGCGAGCCGGGCGTAAAGGGCAACACCGCTACCAACGCCATGAAGAACGCTACGGTTGAAACGGGCGCGACCATTCAGGTGCCCATGTTCGTGGAAGAGGGCGAAGTCATAAGGATAGATACGCGCAGCGGCGAATACATGTCGAGGGTCGGCAAGTAAAAGTGAAAGCCGTTGTCCAGCGCGTAAAAAGCGCCGCGCTGAAAGTAGAGGACAAACTCATATCCGAAATAGGGTTCGGGCTTGTCGTATTTCTCGGCATAAAGGCGGGGGACGGCGAAGAGCTTGCGGATAAATTCGCGTACAAAGTATCTCACCTGCGTATATTCGAGGACGGGGACGGCAAGATGAACAGGTCCGCGCTCGATATAAAGGGCGAGGTTTTGCTCGTCTCGCAGTTTACGCTGTACGGCGACTGTTCTCACGGGAACCGCCCCAGCTTTTCCGGCGCGGAAGAGCCCGTGCGCGCCAGATACTTATACGAACTGTGCGCAAAAAAGCTTTCGGAAACGGGGCTCGAAGTAAAGCTCGGGGTGTTCGGCGCGGATATGAAGATAAACCAGCTGAACGACGGCCCCGTGTCCATAATCATGGAGTTTTGAAAGGGCTTACGGGGCGCAAAACAAAAATTTTACAGGGCGAGAGCATCGCCCTGTTCGATTATTGCGGCATATGAAATTTTTCAGACATTTGAAAACCGTGACAAAGCACAGGCGTGAGGTCAGGCGCAACTGTTTCAAGGCGGGACTGATAAAGCGCGGTCTGCTTCACGATCTGTCAAAATTCTCCCCGTCGGAGTTCATACCCGGCGCGCGCTACTATCAGGGCACGCGCAGTCCCCAGGCGCGGGAGAGGGAGCTGTTCGGCTATTCCGCGGCGTGGCTCCACCACAAGGGCAGGAACAAGCACCACTTTGAGTATTGGACGGACGTGGACGCGCTCGGCACGCCCGTGGCCGTCGAGATGCCGCCCGTCTATTTTGCCGAGATGATATGCGACAGAATAGGCGCAAGCAAGGTGTATAAGGGCAAAGATTACACAAATTCAAGCCCGTTGGAGTATTTCGCCGCGAGGAAGGATCGTCTTTTCATGCACGAAAACACCAAAAAGCGGCTGGAGTATTTCCTCACCCTGCTCTCAGAAAAGGGCGAAAAGGTAATGTTTGCGGAGCTTAAAAGCTATTTAAAGAGCGCGAAACAAGAGCAAAAAGCGGCAAAAAAAGCCGTAAAATCAAATAAAATGTGAAATCCCCCGCGGCCGTATCGTAAAGGCCCGGAGGGGTAAAAAAAGAAGATGCGCCGCCGCGCTTTTGGATAAACTCCAAAAGCGCGGCGGCGCCTTTAAAATTTGCGCAATGATTCAAAAAACCTTGGCGAAGGTTATCTCGTCCTCGCTATTTTCACATTGTCGCTCGTCCTGTTTCTCAGCTCCTTGACGGGGTGTTCGCTCTCCTGGTATCTGAAATCCTTGCCGAGTTTTTCTATGGCCTTTTGAATGACGAGGTGGGAGGGGTTTTTCTCGGGCTCGCCGGACATGAATTTCTGATAGCCGAAGTATCTGTGCCCCTCGGGGAGTCTGCGCACGTCCTTGTACGAGAGCTCGTCGCCCGTCAGCATGATAGTGCTTCCCAGCACGCGCCTGATATAATCCTTGTTTTCCCCCAATTTCAGGAGTTTGGGAAATTCCCCGTCTCCGCACACATCTTCGAAGTTTTTCTTCTCGTATTTCTTCAACAGCTTAGCCGCCGTTTTTAAGTGGCAGACTTCCATTTTGAAGTGCTCTTCCCATATCTTTTTGATATACTCCTCGCAGTCGTCCTGCATGGCGGAATAATACAGCCAACATTCGCAGTATTCGTGCATTACCCACTGCTCAAGCCAGGATAGGTTGGGGTCTTTGAGGCTTTCGTACTGAGTCACGTGCGCTTCTTCAATCATAGCGATTTCGGCGTAGAGCTTTCTCCCCAAGTCGTTTTTGTACCATTGGGCGATGTTCATATAGTAATTCATCGTCTGCTGCTCGGCGGCGGTAATGGTGGAGGCCACCAGCTTGCTGTACAAATCGCTCTTTTCCGCGGTCATGTGCGGCTTTAAATCGTCCGCGGGATAGCGGTGCTCGGCAACCGTCGGCCTGCCGGGCATAATCTCCGTGAATTTGCCAACAAGCACGTCTGCGTCCTCGTTCTTGTCGATTTTCAATAGGTTAGCGTATCTGTAAAGGTGGTCGAAGTCCTCCAACAGCGCGAAGTTCAACGCCTGGATATTCGTCTCGTCCTTCTCGTTTTTGGCGAGCGTCGCGGTGAGGTCCACGGCAAGCTGTTCATATGCGATAGTCGTCTCGAGGATGCTCTCGTTTATGGGCTTTAAACAGCTTATGCGCTTTTGCTGTTGCTGTTCCTGTCTGCGCACGACGGACAGCGCGTCCAAAATTTCGGGCTCGTCGCAGTGCCTCGCGAATTGGTGCATAAACCAGGCCGATTCGAATTCCGTCCCGTTCATGAGAATTATCCGCGTTTTGACGTAGGGCGAAGTCCGCTCCTTGTTGTAACTTTTGGGATAGGTCTTGCGCAGGGGCAGGAAATTGTTTGGTAACGTCTTGCATTTTTGTTCGATAGGGTTCATCTTTAATTCCTCCGATAAAGTGATTGCCCTCGCTAAAATTTTTTAAACCTGCCAAACTTAGCTTAAATTTGCTTGTAAAATATTTTCCGATATGTTATAGTATAGGGGAAGATGCAGGCGTCGCCTATCGGTATGGCGTCAGCTTCCCAAGCTGATTTCGGCGGGTCCGACTCCCGTCGCCTGCTCCAATCAAGATAAGACCTTCGCAAGAGGGTCTTTTTTTATGGCCGCAACTTGTCCGTGCGCAATTTAATTTTTTGTTTTTATGACGGGCGCGTGAAAAAAATTTTTACAAAAGGGAGGAAAATATCCATCCGTTTTTTCGTTGTTCGGGGCATAGTATGGGGTCTATTGCCTTTTCGCGCGCTTTCACACGCCTGTCGCATTTTGTCGAATTTTACTTGCATTGCGCATACATTGGGAGTATAATATATAATATAAATATTATATTAGGCGTTTTTTGCGCAATATAACGGTGCACTCATTGATTAAGATAAGCGATTTGTTCGATCTGTCCCATACGGCCGCCGCAAGCTATTTAAGCGGCTATATATACCCCTGGGAAGCCCTGCGCGGCATAAGCGATTTCATTTATTCCCTCGGCGAAAAACTGGGCGGCGACTACGTTTGTCTTGCGGATGGCGTCTGGGCTCACAAGACGGCGCATATCTTTCCGACGGCGTTCATCGGCGGGCCGGCGATAATCGGCGAGGACAGCGAAGTAAGGCATTGCGCGTTTATTCGCGGCAGTGCGCTGGTGGGTAAGGGTTGCGTCGTCGGCAACTCGTGCGAGCTTAAAAATGTCATATTATTCGACGGCGTGCAGGTGCCCCATTTCAATTACGTGGGCGACAGTATTCTCGGCTACAAGGCTCACATGGGCGCCGGCTCGATAACTTCCAATATAAAATCGGACAAGAGCGAAGTGGTCATAAAGGGCGAAAAGGAATATAAAACGGGCCTTGTAAAGGTGGGCGCGATGCTCGGCGATTATGTCGAAATCGGTTGCAACAGCGTTTTGAACCCTGGCACGGTCATAGGCAGAAGGACGAGCGTTTATCCCCTTTCTTCCGTTCGCGGGGCGATCGCGGCGGACAGCATCTACAAGCGCGACGGGGAAATCGTGCGCAGAAAGTAAAAATCGTTTAGGTAATTTATGGGCAGATATTTCGGAACGGACGGATTCAGGGGCGAGGCAAACGTAACCCTCACCGCCGAACATTCTTATAAGATAGGCAGATTTTTGGGCCGCTATTTAAACGACCTGAAGAGGAGCAAGGGGGATAACTCCCCCGCACGCGTCGTCATAGGCAAGGATACGCGCCGCTCCGGCTACATGCTGGAGTATGCCCTTTCCGCCGGGTTGACATCTTCGGGCGCGGACGCATATTTGCTTCACGTCACCACTACGCCTTCCGTCGCGTATATAACCCGCACGGAGGAGTTCGATTGCGGCGTGATGATCTCGGCAAGCCACAATCCCTACTACGACAACGGCATAAAGCTGTTCAACGCGGGCGGCGAAAAGATGGACGAGGGCACGATCGCCCTCATAGAGGATTATATAGACGGCATTTATAAGGGTGAAGTAAAACTTGCCACCCGCAGGGAGCTTGGCAAAACCGTCGATTATGTCGAGGGCAGAAACCGCTATATGGGCTATCTTATTTCCCTCGGCAAGTATTCATTCAAGGGCATACGCGTCGGGCTGGACTGCGCAAACGGCTCGGGCTGGCGCATAGCAAAATCGGTTTTCGACGCGCTCGGGGCGACAACGTTTGTAATCAACGCCTCGCCCGACGGCTATAATATCAACGAGAACGCGGGCTCGACCCATGTGGAAGGGCTGTGCGCGCTCGTAAAGGAAAAGGGGCTCGACATAGGCTTTGCCTTCGACGGCGACGCGGACAGGTGCATCTGCGTGGACGAAAAGGGGAACGTCGTAAACGGCGACAAAATACTCTACGTCTGCGGCAAGTACTTAAAGGATAACGGCGAGCTTGAGGGCAACACGGTGGTTGCTACCGTCATGTCAAATCTCGGTCTGTTCAAGGCGTTCGACGCAATAGGCATAAATTACGCGACTACGGCGGTTGGGGATAAATACGTTCACGAATACATGACGGCGCACGGCAACATGTTGGGCGGCGAGCAGTCGGGCCACATAATTTTCTCCAAATACGCCACCACGGGCGACGGCATTCTGACGGGGCTCAAGGTGATGGAAGTTCTGATAAGCGAAAAGATGAAACTGTCGGAGCTTGCGTCCCCCGTAAAGGACTTCCCGCAAGTGCTCAAAAACGTGCGCGTCGCGGATAAAAAGGGCGCGTTGGAGGACAGCGACGTTAAGCGGGCCGTAGAGGAAGTGGCAAAAGAGCTGGGAAGCGACGGCCGTATTCTCGTAAGGCAATCGGGTACGGAGCCGCTCATCCGCGTCATGGTGGAAGCGCCCACGGCGGAAATTTGCGAAAGATTGACGGACGGCGTAATAGCCGTCATAAGAAATAAGGGTTACGAGGTAAAGTGACCTTTCAAAATCACGGAGATAACAAAAAATGTGCGGAATAGTAGGATACACGGGAAGCAGTCAAGCCGCCCCCATCCTTATGGACGGGCTCGCAAAGCTCGAATACAGGGGATATGACTCGGCCGGCGTAGCGGTTACAAAGCCCGAAGGCGGCAACATCGTCGTCAAGACAAAGGGCAGGTTGAGCGTTTTATCGGACATGATAGACGGAGGTTGCGCATTGCAAGGCACCTGCGGTATAGGCCATACCCGTTGGGCAACCCACGGCGAACCCTCTACCGTAAACGCCCATCCCCACCACAACGACGATTATTCTATCGTCGCGGTGCACAACGGGATAATAGAAAATTTTGCGGAGCTCAAGGTAAAACTCACGGACAAGGGCTACAGCTTTTACTCCCAGACGGATACGGAAATCGCGACAAAGACGATAGATTATTACTACAGGAAGTGGGGCGATCCCATAAAGGCAATGGTCAGCTTCATTCTGCGCGTGCGCGGCTCATATGCTATAGCCGTCATGTTCGCCGACCTGCCGGAGCAGATCTTCATCGCGAGGAAGGACAGCCCCCTCGTCGTCGGGATAAACGGCGGGGAAACTTACCTTGCTTCCGATGTTCCGGCGATTTTGAAGTATTGCCGCGACATCTACTACATGGACAATATGGAAATTGCCCGCCTGGAAAAGGGCAAGGCCACATTTTTCAACGTAGACAGCAAGATAATAGAGAAAAAGACAAAGAGAATAGAGTGGGACGTCGAATCTGCCGAAAAGGGCGGATACGAGCATTTCATGATGAAGGAAATTCACGAGCAACCTTCCGTAATCGAAAATACTCTTTCATGTCTTTTAAAGGACAACTCCATAGACCTTAGCGAGGGCAAAGTCACCGATGAATTTCTGCAGTCGGTGGAGAGGATTCAGATAGCGGCGTGCGGCTCGGCATATCACGTCGGCGTTGCGGCGAAGTACGTTATAGAGGATCTCGCGCGCGTGCCCGTCAACGTGGACGTTGCGTCGGAGTTCAGATACAGAAACCCCGTGTTCGGCAAGCACGATTTATTGATAGTCATCAGCCAATCGGGCGAAACGGCGGATACGCTCGCGGCCCTGCGCGGCGCAAAGGAAAACGGGGTTAAGACGCTTGCGATAGTAAACGTGCTCGGCTCCGCGATAGCGAGGGAGGCCGACATGGTGCTGTATACCAAGGCGGGGCCGGAAATATCCGTCGCCACCACAAAGGCCTACAGCGCCCAGCTCATCGTCTGCTATGCGATAGCCGTCCGGCTCGCCAAGGTGCGCGGCACGATTGACGATAAGAGGTATACAAAGCTCATCAAATCGCTTCAATCCATTCCCGCGCAGGTGAAGAAAATGCTCGCGGACGACACCTCAATAAAGTGGCTCGCCACAAAAATAGCCGGCAAGAGCGACGTGTTCTTCATCGGCAGGGGCATAGATTACGCGACTTGCCTCGAGGGCAGTCTGAAATTAAAGGAGATAAGCTATATCCATTCCGAAGCTTACGCCTCGGGGGAGCTGAAGCACGGCACCATAAGTCTTATAGAAAACGAGGTGCCTGTCATCAGCGTAATAACCCAGCCCCGTCTCGCGGAAAAATCCAAGAGCAACGTGGTTGAAGTCAAATCGCGCGGCGCGTATGTAATGAGCGTCACGCTGAGCGGCAATTACGATATAGGCAACAGCGTGGATTTCTGCATATATATTCCCAAGACAGAACCCTGCTTTACGGCAAGCGTTTCGGTCATTCCCCTACAGCTTTTAAGTTATTACGTAAGCGTTACAAAGGGTTTGGACGTCGATATGCCGAGAAACCTCGCAAAATGCGTTTCCGTGGAGTAACGCTCTTGTAAATCGCGTGTTTTTACATGTGAAAAAAATTTTTGGTGATTGAAAGTGAAAAAAATCAGGAACAGGACAAATATCAGGGGGCTTGTGCTGATAGTCGCCTGCGATCTCGTGGCGATGTTTGCGGCAGGTCTTATTTCCAAGTATGCGATAATAAGCGAGTGGAAGCTCAACTTTTTATGGTGGATGCTGGCCAATGTGGCTGTTTCCTATACGTTTTTGGTGCTATTCAGGCTGTATAACTTTACGTTCGATACCGTAGGACTTATCGATACGTTAAAGCTCATAGGCGCATGTTTGCTTATTTTGGGCTTCGGTTGCGCATACTCGCCCTTTCTCAACGGCACCGCGGCGGGAATAAGGGAGCAGATAATTTACAGCCTTTCGCTGTTCTTCCTGTTGCTCGCTATAAGATATTCCAAACGCATATACATCGCTTTGAAATATTCCGTAACCAGGAGCAACAAGGGCAAAATAAGGGCGATGATAATAGGCGGCGGCAACGCTGGCGCGGCGCTTATCAGGGAATTTCAGACGACGGACAAAATTGATTACAACCCCGTTTGCGTGATCGACGACGACGAGGCCAAGATCGGTAAGAGAATAGGCAATGTCAAAATAATAGGCACCACCGCCGATATAAAGAAATACGCCAAGCAATATCAGATAGACGAAATTTTGATCGCCATACCCTCAGCGAAAAAGGCGGAAGTAAAGCGCATTTTCGAAATCTGCAAGACGACAGATTGCAAGGTAAAAACCCTCCCCGGCATCTATCAATTCGTCTCCGGCGAGGCGACTGTCGCAGCCCTGCGCGAGGTCAAGATAACCGACCTTTTGGGCAGGGAACAGATACAGGTCAACCTCGACGAAATCATGGGCTATATTGAAAACCGCGTCGTGCTCGTCACGGGCGGAGGCGGCTCCATAGGCAGCGAGCTGTG
>CANREQ010000055.1 GCA_947629695.1 uncultured Clostridia bacterium
CAGTTTGACGAAACCTCTCACAAGGAAGTCTGCGAGTGCGGCCACGAAGAAATCGAGGAGCACGTCTCAACCCAGGATTGGGAAGAAGTTGATGAGTTGACCCACAAACGGGCATGCGACACATGCGGCTATGAGATAGTGGAAGAACACACCTACGCGCAAGGTTGGGAGCAATTCGACGAAACCTCGCACAAAGAAGTCTGCGAGTGCGGTCACGAAGAAGTCGAGGAGCACGTCTCAACGCAGGATTGGGAAGAGGTGGACGGGCTGACTCACAAGCGCGCTTGCGATACCTGCGGCTATGAGATTGTAGAAGAGCATACCTACGCGCAGGGCTGGGAACAATTCGACGAAACCTCTCACAAAGAAGTCTGCGAGTGCGGCCACGAAGAAATCGAGGAGCACGCCTCAACCCAAGATTGGGAAGAGGTGGACGAACTTACACACAAGCGGGCATGCGATACATGCGGCTATGAGATTGTAGAAGCGCATACCTACGCGCAGGGCTGGGAGCAATTTGACGAAACCTCTCACAAGGAAGTCTGCGAGTGCGGCCACGAAGAAATCGAGGAGCACGCCTCAACCCAGGATTGGGAAGAAGTTGATGAATTGACCCACAAACGGGCGTGCGACATATGCGGATACGAAGTATCTGGCGAGCATGAATGGGGACAAAACGGCCGGACCCAGGATGGCAAGATTTACCGCGATTGCGGGCTGTGCGGCGCGCGCGAAGAGTTTGAAGGAAACAAAGAAGTTTTCGACGGATTTTTCAATTCGTTCGAGGATATTACGGGGTCTACGGACATTTCGGACGGCGCGAAAGACTATTATGAAAGCGCGACGGAATTGGAAAAACAGTTTTTGGACGAAGCGGCAAAAAGCGAGGGTTACTCCGGCTTTTCCTCTTTGGTAGAGGACTTGGAGGCCAAATCGGATTTCGAGGCGGAGAAGGAGGAATCTTTGGAAAATCTCGGCACCATTCTACGCGGTTGCGACGGCCAAAAGGTGCGCGAAGAGCTATCTTTGGCGATAGAAAAGGTGGAGGACGCCGTATACGAGCGTTGCACGGACGACGATTACAGGCTCGATTACCTCACGGGGCAAAAGGATTCCCTTCAAAAGGCCGTGGGCGTTCTGCAGAATATGCGCGCGCAGGAACGCGCGAAGAGCGCGCTTGAAGATTATTTAAATGAAAAGACCCAAAGCGGGTGCTATTCCCAAGAGGCGTTGGACAGCATTTCGGCGCGCATCAGGGAAATCGAAAGCGGGCTCGACGAAATAGACATGCAAAACGGCGACATTTCCGCATACATACAGCAGTTTCTGGACGGCGGAATGGAGGAGCTCGACGGCGTGCGCGCAGATGCGGTCGTCGCTGGCGGAAAAACTCTCGACGAGGCGATCTCGGGCGAATACGACAGGCAAACCGCGGAAATTTACGGCTATGTATCGCGCGACGACGGATTCAACGGCGACAGCAAATTGTCGCTGACCGCGTTGCCGCAGGTTGACGACGGGCTTTTCGGCGGGCGCATAAGGCTGACGGGCGACGAGCTTTCGGGCGCGAAAGTTTTCATTCTCCTTCCCGAAAACGCGCGCGGGTACGATGGATATTACGTGACCGTGCGCATAGGCGGAATCGAGAGACGCGCGCTTGCCGAAGAGCAAAACGGCGTTATCTCCTTTACTATCGATGGCGGCGCTGAAGCGGTTACAACTTCGCTTGCAAAAAGCGCCCAATCGGGAGAGGCGGAGTTTACTATTTCCGCCGTTGAAAAGCCCGATTACACTTGGCTTGTCGTTTTGGCGTCCTGCCTTTTTGTAATAACCGCCGCGGCTTTGGGCTACGTCGCATATTACTTTGTGAAAGCCCGCATTTTGAAAAACCGCGAAAAAATATCCCACGCCTCCGAAAAATAAACCTCTTTGAGTATTTTAAATTCTACGATCTTTGTGTAATTCACATAAAATAAAAAATAAAATCAATTGGATAGGTTATGAAAAAGAATTTAGTATTATTTCTGTTGACAATAATTTCCGCGTTTTGCATTTCGTTCGGCCTTGCGTCTTGCGGTAATAAAAGTGATAGCGGATCAAATTCAACCGTAAACGGTAATACAGTATCATATGCTACGGAACATTTTGATAGTTTAGATTTAGATGCTTATTCGTTTAAGGAACATTTTTATTATATATTTAAAGAACATAAGAATTGGCAAAGCGCTGAAAGTTACTGTGAAAATATAGGCGGACACTTGGCTACTGTTGCAAATCAGGAAGAGCAAACCCTAATTGAACATATGGTAAAACAAGTGAATATGCCTTGCTGGTTGGGCGGATATAAAAGCGGACAAAATTTTTTTTGGATAACAGGTGAAGAATTTAATTATCACAACTTTCGTTCGGGGGAAAAAACGGGCGGTAATGATTATCGCGTGGGAATTTACGCAAATGATTATGATACAAGATATTCCCAAACCTTTAAATGGAACGAGTTTGCCCAAAATTCAACTACATTACGCGGTTTTATATGTGAATGGGAAGATAAGGCTTCGGTAGGTGATGAATTTAAATATTATAACAGAATAAATTCAATTGATGGACTTAAAACCTTAAATAATTCGTCCGGTAAATGTATTTTGGCCAGAGATATAGATCTTGCCGGAGAAAATTGGACGCCGATTAACGGCTTTAGCGGCATATTTGTGGGTGGAGGTTATAGAATCAAAAATTTGACTATCAATTCCGTAAATGATTCCAATCTGGGTTTATTCGGCACGTTGCAAGGTACGGTTGAAAATTTAACAATCGAAAATGCCCAAATAACTTCCCGCGGCGATGCAGGTACGGCCGGAATACTTTGCGGAACAAATCAAGGGACAATAAACGGAGTTACTGTTTCGGGGACAATCAGTCCTCAATATTATACAAATGTAGGAGGTATAGCTGGCACCAATAGCAATGGTAGAGTTTTAAATTGTATAAATAATGCAACCGTTACGGGAAATAACAACGTAGGCGGTATAGCTGGGTGCTTTATGGTTAGTGGAAATAATTTCGGTTTTGGGAACTCCAATAACGGACAAATAGCTGGACAGATAAATGTGGGTGGGGTTTTCGGCTATCTTGGTGAATCTACCCAAAAAACGGATAGTAACTTTTCGTATTCGTTGGGAGAAAATAAAAATTCCGGTATTGTGAATGGAAAAGAAAATGTGGGCGGAGTTATAGGACAAGTTGAAGGTGCCGGTAGATATTCTTCGAATTGGTACGGATATGGATACTTCTATTTATCTAAATTGATAAATGAAGGCGAAGTAAAATCTACGGGTGATAAGACCGGTGGGATTATAGGATATGGAGTCAGACTATCTGAGTTGACGGCAAGTGATAATAAAGCTGATGTTTCGGGCGGCAACTACGTCGGGGGTTATATAGGACTATCTACGGGAACTAAAATTAAGGATGCGAACAATTCAAACTCAATAACCGGTAATGGATATGTAGGTGGAATTACCGCATATGCCGGTCTTATAGAGAATGCAACAAATAACGGTCAAGTTGTATCAAAGGCAATAATTGTTGAAAATAGCGTAAGCAGAACATATTTGGGAGGAATTGCCGGGTTTTGTACGGGTTTGATAGATTGCAAGAATAATATTGATATTTACATAAACGAAAACGGAGCTTCTTTTATTGGTGGATGTGCCGGGCGTATTGCCGTTACGTCTAACGAGCAATTCAACGGGAATGAAAATAAAGGAAAAATAACGGGGAAAGATTATGTGGGCGGCATTGTAGGTTATCTCGGTATGACTGCAGTGAAAACCGACAGTAATTTTTCATATAAATTTGTCAATAATGCCAATAACGGTGAGGTGATGGGGACATCTTGTGTAGGCGGTATAGCTGGAGCAATTGTAGGTGCGGGCAGATATTCGTCTGATTGGTATGGGTATGGATATTTTAATGCTTCGGAATGTTATAATAACAGTACAATTTATGGAACAGATGATTTTATAGGCGGAATTTTCGGATATGCGGAAAGATTGTCAAGTTTGACTGTATGTGACAACAAGGCCGATGTTACAGGTAATAATTATGTCGGCGGATATATTGGACGGGGAATTGGTGCAACAATAAAATTAGCAGTCAATGAAAATGTAATTACAGGGCATGCATATGTGGGTGGAGTTGCAGGTGAAGCAGGTATAATTGAGAATTGTACAAATAACGGAATTGTAAATTCAAACGGTAGCATTATTTCAAACAATAATAGTTTTGCTTATGCTGGTGGTGTTGCCGGTTATTGTACAGGCGCAAAAATGTGTACTAATAATACAGATATTACTGTAAGGACAGAAGGTGGGAATGTCGGAGGAATTGCAGGCTGTATAGTTTTTAACAGTAATGATAATGTAAACGATAATAAAAATTATGGTAACATAGAAGGGACATGGCAAGTCGGAGGAGTTGCGGGTAGGTTAGAGTGTGCTACTGTAAAAACCGATAAGGATTTTACAATGGCGATAAAAAATGATTATAATTATGGCCTTATAAAGGGCACGGAATATGTTGGCGGGATTTTCGGCTATGTTTTGGGAGCAGGAAGATATTCGTCAGATTGGTACGGCTATGGTTATTTACAAATAACAAGCTGCACCAATGAAGGCATCGTTTTAGGCTATAATTATTACGGCGGAATAATAGGTGGATACAACAGATTAAAAACGGACGCTAATTTAATGGATACCAATGCCACATTATACGGCGATAAGTTGGGTAAAAATGAATTGGCGTCTACGGAAGTAACCTTCAATAATATTTACTTGGTAAAAAATTCTTATGGTGATTATGATACCAATAATGCTCAAGATGTGCAAAATGGCGAGGTAAAACCTATTGGGAATAGATACATGTAAATAAAAAGCCCGCGCGCCGCTGAAAAAGCGGCGCGCGGGCTTTTGTCTTTAAATCTTTATATCTTATTTATATTCTTTATCTTTTCGGGCCGCGCCGCGCTTCGATATTTTCGCGCTTGAATATTCCCATGCTCCAATATCTCTTTTAAGAAAGCGGCAGGGTGGCGGAAAAGACGGTCCGATTATCTCTCCTTTCGTATGTCAGCTCCCCGTGCATGGTCTCTATCGCGTTCTTTGCCAAAAACAGACCGAGGCCGGAATTGTTTTCCGAAGGGTTACCCGAAACAAACGGCGCAAACACGTCTTTGTCCGTCGTGATTCCCAGCCCGTCGTCTGCAATTTCAAGGCGGCAAATTCCCTTGCGCTTTTGCGCGGTCACGGACAAATGGGAGCAGTAGGAGTGCTCTATTGCGTTCAAAACCAGATTTTGTATAACGCTTTGCAAAGCGACTTTTTTGGCGTACACATTCAGCTTTTCGGGCACGCCGACAGTCAGAATAATGCCGTTTGCCTCGCAGTCGGGCCGCAAATCGTCCGTCACGCCCAAAACTATCTCGCTCAGATTCACCTCTTCGGATTGCTCCGCGACGTAGTTCTGCTTCCCGTACTTCCCCAAATCGGCGAAGTCCTTTTTCAGCTCGGCATTTTTCTGCAATAAATAGTCTACTTTCGAAGTCAGCTCCGGCCCGGTCACTTTTTGACGTAAATCGGTCAAAGTTTCGTTCATTCCGACCACAGCCCTCTTCAT
This sequence comes from uncultured Clostridia bacterium, assembly GCA_947629695.1. Lineage (GTDB taxonomy): Bacteria > Bacillota > Clostridia > Christensenellales > Borkfalkiaceae > Coproplasma. Next base: position 5,674 of record CANREQ010000055.1, read on the forward strand.
ATCGTGGCTGACATACAGCAAGATATTATCCCGCTCCGAAAGTATATTTTGCAGACTCTGCGTCTGCTTTTCGACTTCCTGCGCCAGATTGGTCGTGAGGTAACGGTTGTGTATTTCCGCGCCGATAAATTCCATGAGGCCCAGCACAAGCGTAATGCCCAGCTCCACAAAGTACAGCCAAAACGCGGGCGAAAGCGCAATAAAGGGTATGGGCTGATCGGAAAACAGCGCAAAGACCGTGGACACGCAGGTGATTATCGTGTTCAGGCGGAGTCCAAGCGGCTTGCCCTTGTAAATATCGAGCGCCGTAAACGCAAGCACTGCGATAATGCACGCTACCGCCAAGGCCATATAGATAATACACAATGACAAATATGCGGTTTCGCTCTTGCAGAAAGGAGTCAAAAACGCCAACGCGGTCGCAATAAAAGCGGCGGCGCTTGTAGGATATAAAAGGGGAACTTTCCCCACCTTTTTCGGCAGATACAGCGCAGACGCAAACAGCAAAAATCCTATTGAAAAACGGCGCAACGCCAACATTATATACGGCGCGGCGGTGGGGCCGAACAGCGCGTAAGTGGACAGCAACGCCGAAAATATCCCCGCGGCAAACAGCAGTTGGGGGATAAAGGAAAAGGACCTTTTCAATATACATATCAAAAGGAACAATAAAAGCGTGGTCGCCCCGATAATCGCCCCGACTAAAAGTATGGCGCGGTTTTGCGCGACAACACGGTGTACGGCCGCGTCCTCGCCTATCAGAACGGATCCCCAAAATCCCACAAAGTTATCGTTATCCGCCTCGTAATGAATGGTAACTTTACATTCTTTGGAATATTTTCCCGAAGAGGAAATGGGGATATCTATAAACATCGGCTTGGTTTCCGTTTGGTGGGAAACGCCGTCGTCAAACTCCGAGGGCGCGGAGTAATTCAGATAATAATTTATATTATATCTGTCTATCGTGCCCACATATTCCGCGCTTTCAAACTGCACAAACACACTGCAAGCGGCAAAGACGGGCGGGATATACATCGTCAAATGCCAATTCCCGTCGGGTTTTAAGAGGTTTTTAAGCTTCCCGCTTTCCGCCCATTCATCGCCTGTCAAAGTGTCGATATAAAAGCGGTAAGTGCCCCTTTTTGAAGGCTCTTCGCCGTCGTGCTCGTCCGTTACGTTATCGCTAAGGCCCGCAAATTCGTTCGGAAGATAATTGACGGCCGTCATCTTCATAACGCCTTTCACGTCCAGAACGGAAACGGTGTTCACGGTCGCGCCCGACACTTCTTTTTTGCGCACGGGCGTTTTATCCACTGCGCCGTCCCTCGTAAAAACCAAGATAAGCGACATAGCAATGCCGGCTAAAAAAAGCGCGACGAAAACGAGGGCATTCGCGATATTTTTCTTCATAGAATATCCCCCGTAAAGCAGTATCCCCTGTTAAATTCCGTGCGTATTATATCGCCCGCAGGCATTGCGGCTTTCAACTTCCTGCGAAGGGAAGATAAATGAGTGCGTATAGTGGTGGTGTGAAGGCTGGGCGCGCACCAGATATTTTCGTAAATTTCGTCCGCGGTAAAAAACTTTCCGCGGTTCTTCACGAGGAAATACAAAATATTGAATTCCGACGGCGTGAGCGCAATGGGCAAATTTTTGTATTTTACCGTGCGCGTGTAAGAGTTTATCGAAAACTCCCCAAACGTCTGCACAGCTTCCGTCTTGGGCAGAAGCCGCATCGCGATGTGCGTTTCCAAAAGCAGCATAGAGCACGGCTTGACCACATAATCCGTAGCCCCCGAAGTGAGCCCCGCCAAAATCGTATCCTCGCCGTCCAAAGAGGAGAGGATGATGACGGGCGGCAGAGAGGGGAATGCCTTGAAAAGCTCCAGCCCCATGCTGTTTTTTAAGATCAAATCGAGCACGATCGCGTCGATATTGCCCGTTTCGTTCAAGATATCGACGGCTTCGGCCACGTCGGATGCGGTGAGCACGACATTGGAAGGGGAAAAGTAAGTAACCATTTCCCTTTTCAATTTCTCGTCGTCCTCGATAAACAGCAGTTTTCTATCGTATACAGAATAATTCATATGCAAACCAAACCCTATTCTTGGCGCCCCTTAACAAGGGGAGCTGTCGCCGCAGGCGACTGAGGGGATTTTCCAAATAATTAAGCGCGCCTGTTAAGAGTCGTCATTCCGAGCGATTGAGAACGCGTAGCGTTCGATTGAGCCGAGGAATCCCCCGTGTGGCGGTAGGGAGCGATGTTGAAACGGCTTTCCCGCTTATGATAGGGGGACCCGTTCGACTCCGTTCGCTGTCGCTCACTCCGCTCAGGGTGACGCCCTCGGGCAGAATGACGCCCCCCCTTATGGCGCCCCTTATTTATAAGCGGGAGCTGTCGCCGAATGGCGACTGAGGGGATTTTCTAATAATTTTGCGAACTTATTAAGAGTTGTCCTCCTTGCCCCTCTTCCGCACGGCGGAGCCGTGCTCCCTCTCCCGCACTCCCCAAGGGGAGTGGGGCGATATAGGGGGGGAGAATTCGCCCGTTAAGAGCCGTCATTCCGAGCGATTGAGAACGCGTAGCGTTCGATTGAGTCGAGAAATCCCCCGTGTGGTCTTGGGGAGTAAGATGACATTTCCCCCTGCATACACATTATACCAAATAAAAAAGAGGCATGCAAGTTAGCGGATAAAGGCGAATTATAAATATTTATTAAGAATTGTTAAGTTTCCCCTATTTGCGGGATCAGCTATTCCCCCGAAAATGAATTTGAGATATAATAAATCATGAAAAAACGGGGCGATCCCCACAGTTTTTTAAGCGGAGATGGAATAAAAATGATAAAGAAACGGAAGAGAATAATCGGTGCATTGGCGGCAGTAATTGCGCTGTTTATAGCCACGGCGCTTTTTTTAATTTCACCTTTTAAGTCCGCGTTTGCGGCGCGAAGCGACACCGGTTGGGTGATTATTGACGAGATTTATGACGCCGGCAAGTCCATTTTTAAGGCGGAAGAACTTAAAAAACTTTATAAAGCTCTTACGGGCGCTGATACTTTTGCAAGCGTGCAATCGGCGGCAGGCAGCGGAAAAACTTCCGCAGATTTCCGCACGCAAAACGGGGGCACGAAAAACGTCTCCGTGTGGTTCGGCGGGAAAAAGTGGGACGCCGTCTATCTTACAAAAGATAAAAGCGGCAACGTTGTATTAGACCTTTGGCAATCTGCGGATAACGTCACCGTAACAAGCAAATGGGCGAATCACGCCTTTGACAATGCGATGGCGACTTATCCCAGCAATATGTATTCGACGAGCCTTATCCGTGTGCAAACTCTGAATAACGGCGGCTACGCCTCTACGAATATTAGTACAATACCCGGCACACCGTACACGCCCAAAACTTCCGAATCGGA
>CANREQ010000056.1 GCA_947629695.1 uncultured Clostridia bacterium
GCGGGCGGGAAGAAGCACAAAAAACAGCTCGCCTTTCACCGCTGTAAAAAGCGCAACCGCTGGGTGTTCGGCGGCAACCGCTCCGGGAAAACGGAGTGCGGCGCGGTGGAGACTATCTGGATAGCGCGCGGCATCCACCCCTACCGCAAAAACAGGAAAGACGCGTTCGGCTGGGTCGTCTCCCTCTCCCAACAGGTGCAAAGGGACGTGGCGCAGAGCAAGATCCTCAAGTACCTGCCTGCGGCGTGGATAGAGGATATAACCATGCTTTCGGGCAGGCGGGACAGTCCCGCGGGCGGGGTCATAGACCAGATAAAAATACGCAACGTGTTCGGCGGGATCTCGACAATCGGCTTTAAAAGTTGCGACCAGGGCCGCGAAAAATTCCAGGGAAGCTCCCTCGATTTCGTGTGGTTCGACGAGGAGCCGCCCCGCGATATTTACGAGGAATGTCTGATGCGCGTCATGGACAAGCGCGGCGACATATTCGGCACGATGACCCCGCTGAAAGGGGAGACCTATCTGTATAACGAAATTTATTTAAACCGCCGCAACAATCCCGAGGTTTGGTGCGAGTTCATGAGCTGGGAGGATAATCCCTATCTTTCCAAAAGTGAGATAAAAATGCTTTCCTCATGCCTCGACGACAGCTCCCTCGACAGCAGGAAATTCGGCAAATTTTCGCGCGGGGCGGGGCTCGTCTATCCCGAGTTCGATATTTCCGCGCACGTCATTCCGCCCTTCGACATACCCAAGGAATGGCAGGCGGCGATATCCATAGACCCCGGGCTCAACAACCCGCTGTCGGCGCATTGGTACGCGGTGGATTGGGACGGCAACATCTACGTCGTGGCGGAGCACTTCGCGGCGGGGAAGGACGTCGGTTATCACGCGGAATGTATAAAGGAGATCTCCGCGCGGCTGGGCTGGAAAAAGGACGGGAGCGGGCGGCTGTACGCGCTTATAGACAGCGCGGCAAACCAACGCACCCTGGCTTCGGTCAAGAGCGTGTCGGAGTTGTTCTGCGAAAAGGGGATAGCTGTAAATCCCAACGTCAACAAGGACGTATTCGCGGGCATTTGCCGCGTCAAGGAATACCTGAAAAGGGGAAACGGGCTACCGGATATTTTCATATTCGACACCTGCCGCAACATGATAGAGGAATTTACGGGATATTTCTGGGCGGACGGCGACAGCCCCGTCAAAAAGGACGACCACTGCATGGACGAGCTGAGGTATTTCGTGATGACACGCCCCAAGCCGAGCGAAAGGGAAGAAAGACTTTCCGTGATAGCCGAGGACAAGATGAAAAGGATAAGGAGGTTGAAAAGACGGGGTGGAGGATGACGGAGTAAAGAGCGCGCTCAAAAAGTGCGCGATGGGATTCGAGACGGGCGAGGTGGTGGAGGAATACGCGGTGGAGGACGGCGAGCTGAAGCTCGTCAAAAAGAAGGTGACGAGGCGGGATATTCCGCCCGATATAAAGGCCGTTAAAATGCTCCTCGACGGCGGCGACGTCACGGGATTTTCGGACGAAGAGCTGCTGAGCGAAAGGGAGAGGATCGCGGCAATGATAAAGGAGGACAAATTTGAGTAACAAAGCAACATTCGACCCCGCGGACGGGGAGGCGGAAAAGAAGAGGGCGGAGGAAGCGATTGTAAAAGACGTGACTTCGGACTTCAAAAGGCGGCAGGAAGAAAGGCGGTGGATAGAGCGCGGCTGGGAGCTCAACATGAATTTTCTGAGCGGCAACCAATACTGCGACGTAAACCCCTTCGGCGACATCGAAGAGGAGAGCGGCAATTATTTCTGGCAACAGCGCAGGGTATTCAACTACATCGCGCCCACCGTGGATACGAGGTGCGCAAAGCTATCGCGCATACGCCCCAAACTTGCGGTGCGCGCGGCCTCTGGCGACGAGGACGACAAACGGCGCGCCAAAGTGGCGGCGGCAATCCTCAACGCCACGTGCGAGGATAACGACCTCGACAACGTAATATCCACGGGCACTGTCTGGTCGGAAACCTGCGGCTCGGTGTTTTACAAGGTCATATGGGATCATTCCGGCGGAAAAGAGATAGGCAAGACGGACGACGGGGCAAGCGTGCGCGAGGGCAAGGTGAAAATCGTGGCCGTTCCGCCCTTCGAAATATATCCTTGCTCGCTCTCTGAAGAAAGCGTGGAAAACCAGCCGAGCATCATACACGCCCGCGCCGTTCCCGTAGAGGATATTTACGCCGCTTACGGGGTCAAGCTTGCGGGCAGGGATATAGAGGAATTTGCCTTTTCGCCCATGTCGTCGGCGGCTCATTCCCGCGCGCACGACGGCATTTCGGCGAAGGCCGTAAGACACGGCTATGAGGTGATAATCGAAAGATATTCCCGCCCCGACGAACAAAATCCCGAAGGCAGGCTGACTATCGTCGGCGGCGACAGGCTGTTGTACGACGGACCCCTGCCCTATGTGATAGGCGAGGGAAAGGAGCGCACATATCCCTTTATCAGGCAAAATTCCATAACGCTTGCGGGCGGGTTTTTCGGCGCGAGCGTCGTGGACAGGCTCATACCCGTACAGCGCGCGTACAACGCGGTCAAAAACCGCAAGCACGAATTTTTAAACCGCATAGCCATGGGCACCGTGGCGGTGGAGGACGGCTCGGTGGATACTGACAGCCTCGCGGAAGAGGGGCTCGCGCCCGGCAAGATAATCGTGTACAGGCAGGGCGGCACGCCCCCTCAGATGCTCACCCTCGGCTCCGTTCCCTCGGAGTTCACGGAAGAGGAGGAAAAGCTGGAGGAGGAGTTCGCCAAAATTTCGGGCACCAACGATTTGACGCAGCAGGGCACGGCGTTCACCTCGGTGACCAGCGCGACGGGTCTGCAACTTCTCATAGAGCAGGACGAGGCGCGGCTCAGCTCCGGCTACGAGCAGATCAAGGCGGCGATGCGCAAAATAGGCAGGTATGTGCTGAGGTTATACAGGCAGTTCGCGTCCACCCTGCGGCTTCTGAGGTTTGCCGGCTCCGACGGCGAGATCTCCGTCATAAGCTTCAAGGGCAGCGACATAACCAGCGACGACGTCATTTTGGAGGCGGACAGCGAGATAAACCTCTCCCCGGGGCAGAGGCGCGCGGTCATCTACGAGATGATAGACAGGGGGTTGTTTTCGGACGAGAACGGGCGGATTTCCCCCTCCGTCAAGAATAAAATTTTGGAAACGCTGGGATACAAGAGCTTTGTGGGCATGCGTGACACGGAGGAACTACACAGGCGCAGGTGCGACGGGGAGAACATCTCCCTCAAAAACGGGGAAGAGGTAACCGTGCGCGACTATGACGACCACGAAGTGCACATAAACGGGCATACGGCTTTTCTCTTATCCGAAAAGCTGACGCAAGAGGAGGAAGCACGCATATGCGCCCACCTCGGACAACATAAAAAATTTTTAACGGAGGTAAAACGGAATGGATAACCAAACGGACGGATTGCAGGCTACGGCAGACCCCGCGGAGGCGGAAAAGACAGAAGCTGCGGCAGAGCTTGGCAAATTCAAGGACGTAGAGGCCCTCAAAAGCGCCTACGAGGCTCTCGAGGCCGAGTTCACCCGACGCAGTCAGAGGCTGAAAGAGCTGGAAAAAGCGAATAAGGAGCAATCGCCGCCCGCGCAAGCGGAAAACGGCGCGGCCCCCTCGCAAAGGACGCAGACCGAGCCTTCGGCCGGGCGGGATATACCGCTCGGCGAGGACATTAAGGACGCCGTGATAAGAGAATATCTCGCGGACGTCCGCGCCGGACGGAGCGTGCCCATAATAACGGGCGGAAGCGTCGTACAGGCGCAAAGGCGCGTGCCCGAAAATTTAAAGGAAGCGGGCGCGCTTGCAAAAAATTTTCTTAGGAAAAAGGAGGAAAACAATTGATAAGACTTGAAGATGCGGATTCCGTACTCAAAAACTATTACTTGGGAGCGGTAAAAAGACAGCTTGACGGGGATTGCTCGCCCTTTTACAACGCGATAGAAAAGACGAGCGACAATGTGAGCGGCAGATATGCCTATTTCGCGTTTTCGGACGGCTCCCTCGGCGGAGTAGCGGCGGTGGGCGAGGACGACGATCTGCCCACGCCCCACGCGGAAAGTTACGTTGACGCGACTGCGGAGCTCAAAAACATCTACGGCACGATAGAGATCTCCGACAAGGCGATAAGGGCGACGGAAGGCGCGTCCTATCCCTTCGTCAACATTCTCAACAGCGAGATGGAGGGGCTGGTCGCGGCGGCAAAGGCGAATTTCGCGCGCATGCTGTACGGCGACGGAAACGGCTATCTTTGCTCGGTCGTATCCAAAAAGGAGGCGACGGTGCTCAACGTGGACAACGCCAAGAGTTATTTCCTCGGCTATCCCGTGCTCATCGACCACGCCTCGCCCATAGAGACCGAAATAATAGGCGTTGACCCCGACGCGGGCACGATAACCGTCGGCGAGGACCTCAGCGACGTGGAGTTCGAGGGCGGCGAAAAGATATACGTGCTCAACGCGGAGGAAAAAGAACTCACCGGGCTGGCCGCTATTTTCGACGGCGTGGGCATTTACGGCAGGGCAAAGGCCGTTTACAAGTTCATGAATCCCTTTACCAAGACGTATGAAAGGGCTTCGCTCACGGAGGAAAACCTCGTGGATATGATAGACCTGTTGCAGGAGAGGAGCGACAGCAAGGTAAACATGATACTTTGCTCTTTCAAGACGAGGAAGAAGCTCGCCGCGCTCATGTCAACCTCGCGCAGGATAGTCAACACCACGGAGATAAACGCCGGCTATTCGTCGATAATCATCAACGACGTGCCCGTATACGCCGATAAATTCTGCCCCGAAAACAGGATCTATTTCGTCAACACCGACGACTTCAGCCTCTGCCAGCTGTGCGATTGGTCGTGGCTCGAAGGGGACGGCGGCAAGGTGCTTCACCGCATACCCGGCAAGGCGGCGTACTCCGCGACTTTGGTGAAATACGCCGAGCTCGTGTGCAAAAAGCCCTGCGGACAGGGACTTATAATGCTCACCTGATTTAAAGGAGATTTATGACGGTCAAGGAAGTTATATGCGATACTTTGAGGCTTGTCGGAAAGGACGAAATGGCCGGGCTCATCGAGGAGGACAGCGATTTGGATGAGGAGTCCGCGCGCATTTACCGCGCGCTTCTCACCTACCTCAACGCCGTGCGCGACGAGCTCGCCCGCGCCTATTTCCCTCTCTTTACGGAGGAGGAGATGCACTCCGATAACGGGCAATTCGCCTTTGCGGCTTTCAAAAAGACGCCGTTTTCGATAAAGAGCGTGACAAGCGGCAAAAAGGCGGTCAAGTGGCACATATCCCCCGACTATCTTGTGGCCGACGGGCGGGATATTACGGTAAAATACACCTACGTACCCAAGCCGCTCGGAGAGGGGGAAGAGTTTTCCTACCCCGATTTTGCCGTCGGCGCGAGGCTCGTGCAGTACGGCATGATCGCGGAGTACTACCTCGTGCTCGGCGACGCTTCCGGCTCGGCCGCATGGGAGGAAAAATACCGCAACGAGATAGAGACGCTTCTCTCTCACAGCACGGTAAAGGACATTATTCCTCCGAGGAGGTGGATATGATGATAAGGCGCGCCACCAAAATAAAGGGGCTCGCGACGGGGAAAACCGGCATAAAGATTTTCGGCGGGGATAAAGACCTTTGCATGACAAGCGTCGGGTTTTTCGCGGGAGGCGAGGGACTGCAATCGGCGCCCAAGTCCGTGAGGGGATATGCGGACGGGCTTACGGGCACGCCCGTGGCGATGGGATATTTCCCCGAAATATCCCAAGGGCTCGCTGTGACCGACGCCGGCAAGGTGTACATCTGGCTGGAAAACGAAAAGCTGTTTTCGGAGATCGCGCAGGTGGAAAATTATCCCGTTTCCATGTTTTCTTACAGCCTCGACGGCGAAAATTACGCCGCCGTGGTCTGCGGGAACAAGATGATCTGCCGTTTTGCGGACACGGTGAGAATATTCACCCTTCCTTACTATATCAAGGGCGCGTGCCTGCATATGGGCAGGGTGTTCGCCGCCGACGCAAACGACGGTTACGTTTTGAGGTGGTCTTGCGCGGACGATATGGGCGATTGGGGGCTTTCCGCGTCGGGCGGGGGGTATATCCGCCTGAGGCCGGAGCGCGGCAAAATTCTCTCGCTCATCCCTCTCGGGGACAGGATAATAGCCGTCCGCGAGCACGGGACGGATATAATCAAGGCGTACGGCGACCCGCGCCACTTCTCGGTAGTGCATAAAGGTTGCGGCGAGGTCACCGAGGCTTTGAAGGAGGGCACTTGCGTTGCGTGCGGGGAAAGCGTATACTTCTGCTCCGATAGCAGCGTCTACGAGTTCGACGGCGAGCACATTCAAAAGTTGCAGATGCCCGTATATATGCGCGCCCACGGTTATTCCGCGGGTTGCGCGCACGACGGGAGATACGTAACTTACGCGTGCAGGGAGCCTGTCTACGACGGCGCGTATCACCTTCTGTACGACACATACGAGCGCAAGTTCGCCTTCTTCGCCGCGAACAAATCGGTCGTGTGGAAAACGCAGAAGGGTTTCTATTCGCTGCGCGGCGGGTACGTCTACGAGCCCGCGGACGGCGGGGAATTTACCGGCGTTTGGATGACGGACGCGCTCGACTTCGGCATAAAGGGCGCGAAGCTTTTAAAGCGCATAACCGTGCGCTCCGAGGGGAACATAGAGGTTTCCGTAAAGGCGCGCGGCGAAACGCGGGATTTCCCGGGGAACGGCATAATGACCGCCGATATTGCGGGCGAAGATTTCACATTTTCGGTATTCGGCGACGGGAAGCTCATCTCGTTTGAGGGCGAGCTGGAGGTGAGAAAGTGACATTCGACATCATCGAAATAACGGATGAAGAAGTGGAAAAACTCTCCACCGTCCAGCTCAAACTGCTCAGAACGGCCCAGCAGAAGAAAAACGAGCTCGCGCATAAGCTCGGGGTGCAGTTGGACGAATACAAGACTCTCCTCTACACGGACGGCGTGAACATATCCTCGCTCTACGCGCAGTACAAGGCGGAGGCGGACGCGGAATACAACCGCCAGGTGGAGATATTGCGCGAACAGCTTGTGTTCAACATGAGCCTAGGGGAGCCGACGAGCGATGGGGAGACGGGCGAGCCGCCTCCCGAGGATACGGGCTACGTAGTCGATTACGAGCTCGGTTACCTCGAAAGATATATCCTCGTGAGGGATTATTATCTTTCCATACCCGACCCCAACGAGCGCGTCGCGCTTTACACGGCCGACGAAGTTGCGGCCAAATACCTCGGCAGGACTTATTACAATTACCTCTTCGATTATCTCATGCAGTTTACGCGTGAGAGTTGATGTGGGGGGGGGGAGGGCGGCGATTTTCGCCGCCTTTTCTTTTTTTGAGCGGCGCGTTTTGTTTAACGCGCCGCTCAAAAAAAGGCTGCCGCTAAACGCATATAAATAAGTTCACAAAAATTTGCGCGTTATTGCGAACGCGCAAATTTTTCGTGAGTTTTAGGGGCTCTGCCCCTCGTTGCGCCATTTTTAAGGGCGCACGATAATATAATGGCGCAACTTCACCCCGCCGAGGCGCAGGTATGCGCAAATTGTGACGAGCTAACGCAGGGAAACCCTGCTTGCGCCGTTAATTATTTAGGAAATATTCTGCGCCGCCTTGGTCGTGTACGTCTGTGTACACTCCCTGCGGTCGGTGCTCGCTTTCCTCGTTCTGCTCGCTTCTATGCGTTTATAGACTACGTAATTACAAGTTTATCCGAACTTTTTCTTAATAATTGCCGCTCCCGCAATTTAATGTGTTGTCATTCCGCGCGAGGGCACAAGCCCGACGCTTTGTAAAAAATACTTTTGCCTCGGCAAAAATATTTTCACAAACCGATTGAGAGTGCGAAGCACTCGATTGAGTGGAGGAAGTCTCACACGGCGTAAGGACAACGCCGTGTTCGGTCACCGTTCGCGCCTTGCACTATGCGCTAACTCATCTCGCGCGGCAAAACAGTGGATATCCACTGTTTTGAGAAGCTCCGCGCTCGTCCCACGTGGTGGTAGGGAGCAACGATAAAACGGTATTATCATTTAAGACAGGGGGACCCGTTCGACTGCGCACCTACGGTGCTCCGCTTTGTGAAAATTTTTCGTAAACCTCAAAATTTTCTACAAACCATCGGGCTACGCCCTCGGGCAGGGTGACGGCGGGGGCAGGGTGACGGCTCCCCTTGGCTCCCTTTAGTGCCAACGGCACCAAGGGGAGCTGTCTGCGTAGCAGACTGAGGGGATTAGTTCCCCTCTCACCGCGGCGGCAGGGGCGACATCACCCCAATTACCAAGCACCCGAAAAATTAAATTGAAATTATTTTAGGGTTTGCTATTGCTTTTTGGGCGGGCTTATTGTATAATGTAGTCAATAGTGGCAATTATGCCAAAAAACAAAAAATAGGGGAAAGTTTTATGAAAAATGTAATCGTAGGGCAGTCGGGAGGGCCTACTTCCGTAATCAATTCAAGTCTGTTGGGCGTGTTCAAAACAGCCAAGGACAGGGGCGCTGATATCGTTTACGGAATGGTTCACGGCATTAAAGGCCTGTTGGACGGCGACGTCGTTGACCTCTCCAAGCAAATTAAAAATGATTTGGATATGGACCTTTTGAAGCGCACTCCTTCGTCCTTCCTCGGCTCTTGCCGCTATAAATTGCCCGCAATCGC
>CANREQ010000057.1 GCA_947629695.1 uncultured Clostridia bacterium
TTTTTCTGCCAGATCCACAAAATTTCGTCTATGCAGGAGCGGAACGCCGTGCGGCGGATGGTGAGAATGGGAAATTCCTCCGCGAGGTTGTAGCGGTTGACTATGCCGAATTTTTTTACGGTGTGCGCGGGGGCGCCGTCCGACCACTTGGGGCGCACGTCGAGGGCCGTATCCCATACCCCGTTGTTCAAAATATCACGCATGTTGTCAACGAAAATTTTATCCGCGATGCTCATTTTTATCCTCCGCATTGCTGTCTTCTACAATTGTAACACGGGGCGGAGGCAAAAGTCAACAAACTTGACGGCGATAAACTCAGTACAGGCGCACGTGAATAATCGAGTCGCAGATAGCTATTTGCAACCTTCGCACGTCGTAGGAGAACACGTAGCCCTCCGAAACGTCGTCGCACTCGGCCTCGAGCGCGGAAAGCTCTTCGGAAAAGCAGCCGGCCTTGTTTGCGCGGCGAAGCCCTTCGAGGGCGGTGCGCACCTCGCCGAGCACCGATTTTGCGGAGGCCGCGTCCACACTTCCCCCGTCCATTCCGTTGGCGAGATCGTAGCACATGCGGGAAAGGGACAAAAGTGTGTCAAACACGCCGATGTAACTTTGAGCCTTTTTGCGCGCCGTAAGCGGCAGGGAAGTTTTTTGCCTCTTCGCCTCCACTACCGAGCATTTCAAGCCCTTTGACTGCAAATTGTCCGCAACTTCTTGCGCGTCGGAGAGCTCGTAATAACAAGAAACGGTGACATAGTAATTGCCGCCGTTTTCTATGATATAGCCCGCGCCGCCGTAGCTGTGCACCACGCCCGAGACGCTTGCCGCCGATTGGGAATCCTTTGCCGAGCCGTAGCAGACGTAATAAAAGACGGCGGGGAAATCCAATGTGCCCGCGCACGAGGGAATCGCCGCCGATAAAATTATCGCCGCAAGCGCAACCGTCGCGGCGAGGGAAATTGCAATTGCGAAAACTTTCCCGCATCCTTTCTTCATACCGTATTTTATTCTTCATGCGCTTGCGATATGAAATTTTGCGTGGCGACGCCGCAATTATTTCCCCTTAAATCACTTTGCCTTGAATAAATCCGTGAAAAGCTTCAAAGCGTACGATCTGCTACCCCCGCGGGGAAGGGCCATGCCCACCGAGCGAAGCGGCATTGGAGGGGTTACGGACAGCTCGAATATGCTTCCGCTTTCGAGCTTGTTGAGCGAATACTCGCGGGGGATACAGCCTATGCCCATGCCCGAGATGACGAGCTGTTTCATCAGCCCCCAGCTCGTCACCTCGACGGCGGGTTTCAAGTCCACGCCGTGGTTGTGCGCGTATGATTGGAACGCCTCGCGGGCGACGGTGTGCTCCTCCATCAAAAGCAGGGGATAATTGCGCAGATCCCTTAACGTTATGCTCTTGCCGCGCAGAAAATCAAACGCCTTGCCGGCTATGAAAATGTCGTTAAGATACATTATGGAATCGGTTATCACTATGCCGTTGTCGGGCGCGACGGGGAGATTCAAAAAGCCTATGTCGCATTTGTCCGATTTGAGCGCGTCTATTATATTGGGGGTAACGTCCGAAAGCAGATTTATCTTGACGTGCGGGTAGCGGTTGTTGTACTCCACTATCTTCTCCGCGAGGACGTATTGGAAAATGGTGTCCGAAGCGCCTATCCTGAGCGTGCCCGCCGCCGTGTTGCGTATCTGGGCGAGGGTATCTTCCACGCCGTCCAGAAGCTTTACGGCCTGTTCGACTTCACCCACTATCAGCTTTCCACCCGAAGCGGAGAGCTCCATTCCCTTGTGCTTGCGATTGAATAGATTTGTGCCCAACTGCACCTCCAGCTGGCGCACCGCGTAGGATACTGCCGGCTGGGACATGTGCAATTCCTCCGCGGCGAGGGTCAGACTGCCGCACCTCGCCACGGTATAGAAAATTTTGTAAAGCTCGTAGTTTACCATTTCAGTTGTCCGTATACATCTGTTTGTAGGGGTTCTGCGTGTTGGGCGTGAGCACGTAATAGTTGTCAGCCAACAGCTCCTTTAAGTTATACTCGGGGAAGTATGAGCAATAGTCGGAGAGAATATCTTTGAGCTCATCCACCTCGTAGCCCCGTTTGGTCGCCGTATGCACCTGCACGGGGAGCTTGTGGGGGAGTTTATCGCACCTTAAATACATCACGCCGCCGTGCATGCCCGTGCCGCAGAAGTTGTGCACTATGGGCAGGCCGTCGTCGTTTTTGCCGAGCACGACTATTACCCCGCCCGCCTGGTATTCGCCGAGGAAGGAGCCCGCCCTGCCGCCTATTACTATTACGGGGCGGGATTGCATAAAGGCCTTCATGTGTATGCCCGCGCGGTAGCCCGTATTGCCCTTTACGTAAATTTTACCGCCGCGCATGGCGTAGCCCGTCGCGTCGCCCGCGTTGCCGTAAATTATGATTTTTCCGCTGTTCATCGTGTCGCCCACCGCGTCCTGTCCGTTGCCGTGGACGTATACCTCGCCGCCGTTTAAATACGCGCCGAGCGCGTTGCCCGGGGTGCCGTTTATTATTATTTTACGGCCGCTTTCCCCCGTCGCCAGATAGCGTTGGCCTATACAGCCGTTTACGGTAATTTCCCAATCGGAACTCTCCCGTATGCGCCTGTTGAGCGCCTTGAAATTCGTGTTTTCGTCTACGTTGATGACCATAATTCACACCCCTTTGTTAAGTTTTTCGTCGCGCTCTTTCGCGGGATATGCGCAAAGCAACGGGCATTTGGACATTATGCGCCAATCGAGTTTATCAAGCGGCGTGCCTTCGCGCACGAGCGAGGTGTATATCCCGACGTTTTTTATGTCGCCTATTATGATGAAGCCGACGAGCCTGCCCTCTTTTATGAACAGCTTTTTATAGTTTTGCGCGGAAATATCCTCTATGAACTCTCCCTCGTATACGCCCGCCGTCATGATGTGAAGATCGAAAAATCCGAGGGAGTTGAGCGGCGTTCCTCCGCCGAATATATCCTCGCCGCCCGCCATGTTTATGCCCGCGCACCTGCCCTGAAAGGCTGCGTTGGGGAGAATGGCGAGCACTCTGTTCGCGCGTACGGATTTGTCGTAGCCCTCCGCGCAGTCGCCCGCCGCGTAAATATCGGGAAGGCTTGTGCACATTCTTTCGTTGACTGCTACGCCCCTGTTGACTTCCCCGCCAGCGTCCTTTACCAGCGAGACTTCGGGCCGCACGCCCACTGCGAGGACGAGAATATCGAAGGGTATCTCTTTGCCGCTTTTGAGACGCGCGCGGTTTTCCTCAAAGCCCGAAACGCTGTCGCCGAGGATAAACCCTACGCCCTTTTCTTCCAAAAATTTTTGCACTATCGCAGAGCCGCCCTCGTCCAGAACGGAGGAGAGTATGCGGGGCGCGAGGTCCACCACCGTCACGCTTTTGACTTTGTCCGCTATTCCTTCAACGCATTTCAGCCCGATGAGCCCCGCGCCGAGCACGAGCACACGCTTTTGCTTTGAAAGGGCGCGCCCGAGGTTTTTCATATCGTCGAAGGTCATAAAGGAGAATTTGTCCTTTACCTTGTCAAGCCCGTCCATAGGCGGCACAAAGGGGCGCGAGCCCGTGGACACGAGCAGTTTGTCGTAAAACACTTCCCCGCCGCCTTCGAGCAGAACGGCCTTTTTGCCCCTGTCTATTTTGACCGCCCTCCGCCCGAGCATGACGTTTACCTTGTTTTTTTCGTAGAACTCCTTGGGGCGGTAGTCGGCGTTTTCCTCCGATATTCTTCCGAGCAATATGTAGGAGATGAGCGGGCGGCCGTAAGCGGCGCGGTTTTCAGCCGAAATTACGGTTATTTCACCCTCTTTATCCACCGAACGTATTCCCTCTATACATGCCGTTGCAGCAACCGAATTGCCTATTATCACGTATTTCATATTTCGCGCTCCTCGAAAACTATCGCGCCGTTGGGGCAATATTTGACGCAGTTGGGCTCGCCGCGGTCGTTGTCCGTGCACAGCATGCACTTCTGCGCGGCTTTTCCGCCGGCGGCGGGCATTATCGCGCCGTAGGGGCAGACCAAAACGCATGTGAAGCACCCCACGCATTTGTCCTTATTTATAACTACCATTCCCTCGTCCGTCTTTGAAAGCGCGCCCGCTATACAGCTTTTGACGCAAATTGCCTGTTTGCAGTGGCGGCAGTTGACGGCGAAGTGGATATCTTCGGGGTTGTCCTCGACGCGTATCCTCGGCAAAATTTCGCCCTGTTTGCCCTTGAGCTTGAACATCGCGTCCAAGCCCGAATTTGCGAACATGCACTCCCACTCGCACAGACGGCACCCGAGGCACCTGTTTTCTTTTACGTAAATTTTCTTCATATGCCGCCTCACATGCTCTCGCCCGCGTGGTGTATGCCCAAAATGCGGAGTTCGGTTTCGTTCAGCCCGACGCCGCGGAGCATAAGCCTGTTGGAGCGCAGAGCTTCTATGGAATTTATGCCCATGCCGCCCATCATCTCCTGTATTTCGTGGTTCCACGCGGTGAGGAGATTGACGAGCCGCTTATAGCCAATATCGGGGTTGAGCCTCTTTACGAGGTCGGGCCGCTGGGTGGCTATGCCCCAATTGCATTTGCCCGTGTGACAGCTTCTGCAAAGGTGACAGCCGAGCGCCAAAAGCGCCGCCGTGCCTATATAGCACGCGTCCGCGCCGAGGGCTATCGCCTTGACGACGTCCGCGCTCGAATGAATGGAGCCCGCGACGACTATGGAGACGTTTTCGCGTATACCCTCCTGCCTGAGCCTCTCGTCAACCTGCGCGAGGGCGAGCTCTATGGGAATGCCCACGTTGTCGCGTATGCGCGTGGGGGTCGCGCCCGAGCCGCCGCGGAAGCCGTCTATCGCGATTATATCCGCGCCCGAACGGGCGATGCCCGAAGCTATTGCCGCGACGTTGTGGACTGCCGCGACTTTGACGATTATCGGCTTTTTGTAATCCGTCGCCTCTTTCAATGTGTATATCAGCTGGCGCAAATCCTCTATCGAATATATGTCGTGATGGGGCGCGGGGGAAATCGCGTCCACGCCCTTGGGTATCATGCGGGTGCGGGAGACGTCGTCGGAGATCTTCATGCCGGGGAGGTGTCCGCCTATGCCCGGCTTTGCGCCCTGT
Source organism: uncultured Clostridia bacterium (assembly GCA_947629695.1). Lineage (GTDB taxonomy): Bacteria > Bacillota > Clostridia > Christensenellales > Borkfalkiaceae > Coproplasma. The sequence goes on from CANREQ010000057.1 coordinate 5,155, forward strand.
CCCATCTTGATCTCTATTGCCGCCGCCGCTTCGAGGTATTGCGCGTGTACGCCGAACCTGCCCGAAGCGACTTGCACTATCGTGTTTTTGCCGTATTTGTAGAAATCCTTATGCAGGCCGCCCTCGCCCGTGTTGTAGTAAATGCCCAGCTCTTCCGCCGCGCGCGCCAAAGCTTCGTGCGCGTTGTAGGAGATAGAGCCGTAACTCATCGCCGAGAACATCACGGGCATTTTGAGTGAGAGCTGGGGAGAGAGCGTATCGACTATTCTTCCGGATATGTCGCGCTTTATCTCCACTTCCTTTTTGCCGAGGAACACCTGCGTTTCCATGGGCTCGCGCAAGGGGTCTATCGAGGGGTTGGTGACCTGCGACGCGTTTACGAGTATCTTGTTGAAATACACGGGATAATCGTTGGGGTTGCCCATCGAGGAGAGCAGCACCCCGCCCGAGTTCGCCTGGCGGTAAACCTCGTTCATCGTCTGTGCGCCCCAATTGGCGTTTTGCCTGTATGTATCCTCGCTCTTTACAATTTTAAGCGCGTGCGTGGGGCAAAGGCATACGCACCTGTGGCAGTTTACGCACTTCGTGCTGTCGGATATCATCGCCTTGAGGTCGCCGTCGTACTTGTGGACTTCGTTTGCGCACTGCCTTTCGCACACGCGGCACTCTATGCAACGGCTGTTGTCGCGCACGACCTCGTATTCGGGGGGAATATACATGTTCATACCCTGCCCTCCTTAAGCGTGTAGATGACGGGCTGGCCGCCCGCGGGTGAGAAAATTTTATCGAGCTCGGGCTCTATGACGCGTATGCCGCACTCCTCGGAAGAAATAAACGCCAGATCTCCCTTTTCCGCGCACACCATGGAGCGGAGCTTCAGCCTGTCGTTAAGCGCCATAATTCCGCCGTTGAAGCCGAAAATTATGGAGAACGGGCCCGTTATGAGGAGCGAGGGGAAAGCCTTGCGCAGGAAAGTTTCTTCCCGCCTGTCCTCTTCGCTCTTTTCCTCTATGGTTGACCAGAAGGAAGCGGAAATGACTTTGGCGACTTCCTGCAAGGTCAGCTTCTTGACGCGTATGAGATAATCGATGACGTAGGTTATGACTTCGGTATCCGTCTGCAGCGTACACTTGTATCCGTACATCTCTATGTAGCGGCGGTTGGCGTCATAGGAGGAAATTTCGCCGTTGTGCACTATCGAATAATCGAGCAGGCCGAAGGGGTGCGCGCCGCCCCACCAGCCGGGCGTGTTCGTGGGATATCTGCCGTGAGCCGTCCACGCGTAGCCCTCGTACTCCTCGTCCAAAAGATAGAATTTACCGATGTCCTCGGGATAGCCCACGCCCTTGAAAATGCCCATGTTTTTGCCGCTCGAAAAGACGAACGCGCCGTCGATGCCGGCGTTTATCGCGTTGACGCATTTGACGACGTACCGCTCCTCGTCCAGCAGGGAATTTGCAAGCCTCTTCGAAAGCGGCGAGAGGAAATAGCGATAGATGAGCGGCTCGTTTACTATGGTTTTGATTTTGCGCGTTTTCATCTCCGAGGAATAGACGATTTCGAAGTGGCGCAAGAGGAAATCCTCCGTCTCCTTCTTCGCCTGGAAATCGTTGTAAAAGAGGTGAAACGCGTAGTACTCCTTGTAGTCGGGGTAAATGCCGTAGCCGGCGAAGCCGCCGCCCAAGCCGTTTGACCTGTCGTGCATCGTGGCTATGGAGCGTATAACCTTTTCGCCCGTCATCGGCCGCCCGCCCCTGTCGATTATCGCGCTCACCGCACAGCCCGAGGGGATCTTTACCTCGCCCTCGAAAGGGGCGTTATCCCATTGATTGCTTTTAAACATATTAAACCTTCCGATTTATTTATAGTTTGTATAAATGCGCCCTCTCCGCGTCCTATATTCGGTCAGCCCGCGACGCAATTCAAGCGCCGCGAGCTTCCCGTTACGTAGAGAGTTATGAGTGATCTTTTTAAAAAATTTTATCTTCCTTCCGCCGCTTTTTTATTGCGGTTTGGCGCTGTTTATCTCACCCCCGCCGCGCCGCTTGAAATATCCTGTGATTTTCAAATAATTGCGGCATAGTGCGGGGTCTATGGGAAATTTCAAGGGATTTTATCCGTATCAGCCCTCGGCGTTTCCTACGTTTGTCAAAGCGTCCGCGCCCGTCTCGCCCGTGCGCACCCTCATGACGTTTTCCACGCCCGAGACGAATATCTTGCCCGCGCCCACTTTGCCGTCGTTCAAAGTCTTTTGCGCGACCGCTACGACGAGGCGGGGATCTACGGTGGACACCACTATGTCAACCTGGATTTTGGGGATAAGGTGCATGGAAGTCTTTACGCCGCGGTATTGTCCCGTCTTGCCGCCCTGCACGCCGCAACCCATGACGTTGGATACGGTCATGCCCGTAACCCCGACCTGAGCCATCGCGTCCTTGAGGGCGAGAAATTTGTCCTGACCCGTGATAATCGTCACTTTGGTGTACTTTGCCGGAAGGGGTTCCAACGTCATTTCTGCGGGTTCTATGCCCGCCAGATCGACCTGCGCGTGCTCCCCCTCGCCGTCATACGAGGGTATGGTGGGAAGGAAGTCCGCATACGCCGATACGAGGCCGTGCTCCGATATGTCGAGGCCGGAAATTTCGTCCTCGGGGAGGCAGCGCAAGCCGTTCCACGTCTTTCCGAGTTTTATCGCTTGCTTGGGACCGCACTTGAACTTTATCATGACGGGCACATACTTCATCGCGCCGAAAAGGATTATCATCCATACGGACGTCCACGCGACTATGGTGAGTATGCCCGCTATCTGTATGCCGAGGAGATGTCCGTTGCCGCCGTAGAACACGCCGAGCTGGTCGGCAGTGAGAGGCGCGGCGCCCTCCTGGTAGCTTGCACGGGCGAAAAATCCTACCGCTACCGTGCCCCAGACGCCGTTTGCAAAGTGCACGGCAACCGCGCCGACGGGGTCGTCTATATGCAGTTTTTTATCGAGAAATTCGGCGACGACAACGACCAGGATACCCGAAACTATTCCGATGACCGCCGCGCCTACCGCGTCCACTATGTGGCAACCCGCGGTCACGCCGACGAGCCCTGCGAGAGAGGCGTTGAGACACATGCCCACGTCGGGTTTTTTATTCTTTATCCAAGTGAAGATCATTGCGGCTACGGTCGCTATCGCGGGCGCTACGGTGGTGTTTACGAATATGACCGCGAGCGAATTTACGGAAGTCGCCGCCGCGCCGTTAAAGCCGTACCAGGCGAACCAAAGAATAAACACGCCCAGCGCGCCGAGGGTAAGGGAATGTCCCTGTATTGCGTTGATTTTGGTTATCTTCCCCTTCTCGTCCCTTTCGTACTTGCCGATACGGGGGCCCAGGAATATCGCGCCGATGAGTGCCGCCGTGCCGCCCACGCTG
>CANREQ010000058.1 GCA_947629695.1 uncultured Clostridia bacterium
GCCGACTGTATCAGCCTTAAATCCGCAGGCACCACGTCGCCCGCCTCGAGCACGACAATATCGCCCACCGTCAGGCTTTCCGACGGCGCCGATTTCTGCTCCCCGTCCCTGATAACTTTGACAAACGGCTTGTTCTTCTCCCGCAGGGCTTCGAGGGCGTTTTCCGCCTTATTTTCCTGCACAAAGCCTATGCACGCGTTGATTATGACTATTATCAGAATTATTCCGCTGTCGATGAGCTCCGTAAGGTCGTCGCCGTGCGCGACGTGCCCGTAAATTGCGAAGCCCGCCGATATTGCCGCCGCGACGAGCAAAACGATTATCATTGCGTCTGCGAATTGGGCGAAAAACCTGACTATCGCGCTCTTCCGCTTTTTTGCCGCGAGCGCGTTGGGGCCGTATTCCGCCTGTCTTCTCGCCACCTCGCCGTCCGCCTCGGACAGGCCGTGCGCGGTTGTGCGGAGTTCATTCAAAACTTCATCACTGCTTTTTGAGCAAAAATCCAAAATGGGCACCTCGCAAAAGATATTGTCAACGGAAGTTATTGCCACGGATAAAAAAATAAAGACCTTCAGCGGACGCTAAAAGTCTTGTTACCCTGAGGTGACGGCACCCGAGGCCCTTTTACGGCCATGGAATGACGCAATGCCGCGCTTACAACTACTCCCTTTTGCACGCAAATATATTACCGTATTTTGCCGTTTATGTCAAGCCCTTTTTTTGCGGAGACGGCACAAAGGGGCAAAGCGGGCGGCGTTTTGAGACAAACGCCGCCCGCTTTGTATAAAAAACGCGGCGGAAAGCGCCGCGTTTTATCTTTTATAAGCTTTTTATCTTCCCAGCCAGCCGCCGTCAACAGCCAGGGTAAATCCGTTCACATAGTCCGAAGCCGAACTTGCGAGGAACACCGCCGCGCCCTCTAAGTCTGCGGGGGTGCCCCATCTGCCGGCGGGGATACGCGCGAGGATATCCGCGCTCCTCTCCTCGTCCTGGCGGAGCTGTTGGGTATTGTTGGTGGCCATATATCCCGGGGCTATTGCGTTTACGTTTATGTTGTACTTCGCCCATTCGTTGGCAAGCGTCATCGTAATCCCCTTTATCGCCGACTTGCTCGCCGTGTACGAAGGCACGCGTATTCCGCCCTGATAGGAGAGCATGGAAGCTATGTTTATTATCTTGCCCCCGCTGCCCTGCGCCATAAATTGCTTGGCGACGGCCTGCGTCAGGAAGAATACCGTCTTTAAATTGACGTTTAAAACGCTGTCCCAATTCTCCTCCGAAAACTCTATGGAGTCCTGCCTCTTTATAATGCCCGCGTTGTTGACGAGGATATCCACCCTGCCGAAGCGCGCCAATGTTTTTTCCACCACGTCGCCTATCACATCGCAAGTTGACAGATCGGCTATTACGTTATAAAAATTTTCTTTGCCGAGCATTTCTTCCGTCTCGGTGGAAGGTCTGCGGGAAACGCCCACCACCTTCGCGCCCGCTTCAACATAAGCGCGGCATATGCCCTGCCCGAGCCCCGTGTTGGAACCCGTCACTATCGCCACTTTGCCCTTTAAAGAAAAGTTGTCAAGAATCATATCCAGCCCCCATAAAAATATTGTGATTGCGATAAATATAATAAACCAATTCACGCCGATTTGCAATAGTTTTGAAAAAATTTTTCCCGCGCAACCACAAAGCCGTCAGGCAAAAAGCGGCGGCGCGGCGGAAAGTTTTTCCGCCGCGCCGCTTTAATAAATTTTATTTGACATCAGCCAACAGCGCCGTTTTTGGCTTCTCCGGGAATTGTGATTTTGTCGCATGTATAGCCGCATATAACTTCCCTGATAACATGTCCGACTTCACCTTGATTATCGAAGGTCAAATCTATTTTATATTTCGCGATTTTTCCGTCCGCAAAGGTTATCTTCATTTCAGTGGGCAAAATATTGTTCCATAATATAAAATAGAGGTTTGCGGAATATTCTTTGGTTGCCTCATCATAAGTAAACGCCGAAAACAACTCCGAAAGGTCTTTGCCTTCTCCTGTTTCCTCTGTCGCATATTTTTGGCTCATAACGCTACCTATGTTAGCATTTGATAAAGCATCGGTTACATAATACTCCGTAGCCATTTCAAACTCAGACAAAGCCTCTTCTGCCGTATCGTGATCCGATTTGCCTATTTGCCAACCGTTGTCAGGATACACTTCACTATCAAGCCACTCATCATATTTTTGATAGGTATATATGCTATTTTCTTTTAATTCAATATAAGATTTCGCACTAATATTGACATCACCCATAGGGCTACCATATCTAACACCCTTAGCCTCGTTAGCTATTATATGCTCCTCAATGTCAAAACGGACAATACCCTCAACCGTATAAAAACTGCTATAATCTTCTTTGACTTTAAAGCTGCCGCATTTTTTCCTCGCCGCCATAGTATCGGCAAAAGCCTGTTTCCACTGCTCTTCGCCCGTCAGCTCTTCCACGACAATATTTTTGCCGTCTCCCGGCATATCAAAATCGCTCTCTTCCTCCTCAGAGCAAGCCGAAAGTGCGAAAACGGGCAGACAAAACGCAAAAATCAGCGCAAATGCCGCAAGTAATTTTTTCATAATTTTTCTCCTATTTAGTAAAATATTTCTATGCGTTAAAGTATATATTGAAAAACTTACTATGTCAACTGAATTTACTAAATTTATAGTAAAATTGCAACCATGGAGAAAAATATTACTATGAACAGAATACGCGAACTGCGCGAGGACAGAGATATGCGGCAAACGGATTTGGCCTCGGCGACGGGAATCGACCAAAAGACCATTTCCAATTACGAGACGGGCAAGACCAATCCCGACAGTTGGGCTATAATCAAACTTGCGGAGTTTTTCGGCGTTTCCTGCGATTACCTGCTGGGGGTATCGGGCCGCAACATGCGGAACGCGGACGACGTGCTTTCGGAAATAGTAAATATAAAGTTTCACCTTGACGAAATAGAAAAATTCATTAAAAACAACTGAAATATCCGGATTGTAAATGCGGCGGCGCGGCGGAAAGTTTTTCCGCCGCACCCTTCTCTCGCCTTATTTTTTTCTTATTTATTATTGTTGTGTCGTTGTTTCCGCTCCGCGCCGGGTTTTGCTTAATTTTCCCCGTTATATCCGCCGTAATATAAAATGTTCCGCCGCGTGGGAAATCATATTACACCCTGTCCGCCCCATCGAACGTTACGGTTGCGCCCGCCGCTATTTTGTAGACTTTGCCGCGAAGCTCCACCCACACGTCGATGGCCGAGGGGTTGTGCGCCCTCTCGCCGTCGAGCGAATAGACGAGCGACGAATACGCCTTGCAATAGGCGCAAATTTCGCCGTTGGTCGCAAACCAGATATCCTCTTTGCCGCCCAAAGCTTTGCCGAGCCTGTCCACTATGTCCCAATTGCCGTCGTCGTCGAACTCGAACGAGTGCCCCCAGATATACAAAAGCCACGGCTCGCGCATCTTCTTTTCGGCCTCGGGCGAGGAGGCGGTAAACCTGTCAACCAGCGCGAAGAGCTCTTTATCGCTGTGCTTGCAGGTGGGGTTCCACCTGTACCAATTACCGGGAAGGGAAAAGGCGTGCGTGCTCTCCGTGGTGCGGGCGTAGTCTATGCCGAGCGAGGGGAGAAGGGCGCACAGCTCCGGCGTGTAGCTGTTGTAGGCGTACGCCATGCCCGTCACTATGCGGTTATACTTGCCCTCGAGATACGCCCTGCAATCGGATATTTCCTTAACTGCCTCAGGCAGGGGGACCTTGCTTAAAAATGTGTGGCGCGCGCCGTGCACCGCGATCTCCTGACCGCTGTTTGCAAAGGTGGAGAATGTCTCCCGCTCGTCCATTCTGCCGTGCCAGCATTGCGCCCCGAACAGCTCCGAATTTAAGTTGAACGTGCCCTTGAAGCCGTACTTTTCAAACAGCGCGACGAGCTTTTTATCTGCCTTGACGCCGTCGTCGTAGCTGAAAGTCACCGCCTTGCATTTGCCCTGCGGAAAGCGCATAAATTTTTCTTCATAAAGCTGTATAAACATAACAGACCTCCTGATATGCCGCGGTTATTGCCCGTTTTGCGGGGTGTTTTTGTCTTTTTCTTCTTGCCCTGCGCGGGGGATTCCCTCCCCGCTTTGCTCCTCTTGCACGCCCGAAGGGCCGTCAACGGGAAGCGCGCTTTCGCAAGGCGCCGAAACTTCGGGCATTTCCGCCGCGTCCGGAAGATCTTCCCCTTCCGCCGCGCCCGCCGTCTCGCGGATAAGGCCGGACGCCTTCTTCCATCTGCCCGAAAGCAGGCGGGAGAAAAACAGCACGGAGCGCAGTACCCAATCGGAGCACATACCTATCCAATAGCCCATCGCGCCCAGCTTGGGGAGCCCGGGGATCTTGTCGGTGGTGAGGAAGAACGCCAGCCCCACCCTCATCACGAACATGGAAATTATCGCGCAGTACATGACGTATTTTACGTCGCTTGTCGCCTTCAGAATGCCCGGCGTCGTAAAGGATAACGGGTAGGTGACGAATTGGAAAGCGAGGCAGAAGTACAGGCAATGTTTGCCCACTTCCTTTGCCGCCGCCGTGTAGCCGTACATTTGGGTTATGAAGGGCACAAGGGATAAAATCAAGCCCACGCAAATGCCGTTCGCTATATAGGAAAGCAGGAACATTCTCTTCATGTAGTGCTTGACCTGGTCGGGGTCGCCCGCGCCTACCGCCTGTCCTATTACGGTCAGGCAGGATGTGCCGATGCCCCCGCCGACCACCGAGGCGAAGTTGTTTATCTGGTTGGCTATCGTGTTGCCGTTTGCCTGTATGTTGATATAGATGAGCTCGCCCGCCTCGTTTATCTCAGTATAGTTGGGGTTTTTCGCGTAATAATCGACGTTTACGAAGGTGTTTGTCATAAGCTTGCCCAGCTGGAAGAGCGCGCTCTCTATGCCGCTGGGTATGGCGATTTTCAAAATCTTCTTTATCATCGCGCCGTCGAAGCGGAATTTTTCGAAGAGGCGCACGCACACGACGTTTTTCTTGTTGCTTAAAAGTATGAGCATGAATATTGCGGGCACGCCGCGGCAGAAAAACGTAGCCACGCCCACGCCGAGCACGCCCCACTTGAACACGAACAAAAACAGCGAGTCGAGCGCGATATTCAGAATACTGCTCATCGCCGCGCTCGTCATTGTGGAAAGGCTCTTGCGCTGGGCGCGCAGAAGGGCCGCGCACGCGTTGAAAAGCCCGATAAAGGGGAAGGACGCGGCGGTCACGTAAAAATAGGTCTGCTGGAATGAAAAGGTTGTTTCGTCCACTTCGCCGTAAAACAGCTTTAAAATCGGCCAATTGAGGGCGAGGCACGCGCCGCCTATGCACAGCGAAATGATTATTACGAGCATGAGCATCTGTTTTGCGCTCTTGTTCGCCTTATCCCTGTCGCCCGCGCCCAAAAACTGCGAGGTCACTATCGCGCCGCCCGTCGCGAATGCCGAAAAGAGCTGGATTATCAGATTGTTGATGTAGTCAACGTTGCCGACCGCATTGCTGGCGTTGCTCCTCATCGCTTCCGAACCGGGGAGATGGGATACGAGCAGGGAGTCGAACAGCCCCAGCGAGGTGGAAAAAACCTGCTCTATTACTATGGGCAAAATGAGCCATAAAAGCTGTTTGCCCGTGAACAACGTGTATTTCTTTTTAGTCTTTGTACCTTCCATCTGTTAAAGCGCACCGCTCCTTGCCCGCCCGTCGGGCGGTTTTACTGTACATAATTATATAGCACATATTATATGATACATTGAATTTTCTTGATTTTCCATTGATTTTTGGCTATAATATTTATATAATACATATTTTTCAACAATTTGGGGGATTATACCATGGCACAAAACGGCGCGCGGGAAATATCCGGAACGCAGGGCGACATCGTAGTATCCACATTGGTGAGGGAATCGGGCTTCGTCATGCCCCAACCCCACTGCCACGACTACTTCGAACTGTTTTACATAGCCAACGGCACGTGCAGATTCTTCATAGAAAACAACATGTACGATATAAGCGGCGGAGATTTTATGCTCATACCGCCGGGGGTATTTCATTACACGCGCTACTTGGGCGGGTCCTGTAAGCGGAGCATGATACATTTCGGCAAATCCGATCTCGGCGAAAGGATAATATCCCTTTTCCCCGGGGGTGAGGATTTCTTTTCTTCGATGAGGATATTCCAGGCGCAGGAGGCTTACCGCGAACAGCTGGACGCGCATTTTGCAAAAATGGTGAGCGAGAGGAAAATCGCCGACGGAGCCTCGGGGCAAATGTTGCGCATACTGCTGCAGGAGCTTTTCCTGCTGTGCGTGCGCTGGTGCACCTTCCTCCACGAAATCCCCGCGGACATACACACGACGGACAGGCAGATCGTGCTCGCCGCGCAGTTTATAAGCGGGCACTATATGGAGAGGATAGACGCGCACGACATAGCCGCCGCCGCGGGATACAGCCCCAACTATTTAAGCCGCAAATTCCGCAAATCCGTCGGCACGGGCATACACGAATACCTCGTCTTTACGCGCCTGCAACAGGCCGCTTTGGAGCTTTTGACTACAGACGACTCGGTTACGGAGATAGCGTTCCGATGCGGGTTTTCGGACAGCAATTATTTTAAGGACGCGTTTAAGAGGAATTATGGGGTGAGTCCGAGGGCGTACAGGCGGCGCGGGTAGCTACCGCTAAACGCATAATAAGCGTCGTTCTGCGGCGTTGCCTTTGCTTGCGCCGTAAATTATTTGGAAAAGGCTCCCCGTTTCAGGGGGAGCTGTCGCCGCAGGCGACTGAGGGGATTAAATGTAATCCGAAATTTAATGTGTTGTCATTCCGACCGATTGAGGCGCGCCGAAAGGCCGCCGATTGAGTGGAGGAATCCCCCTTGTGGTGGTAGGGAATAACGTTGAAACGGCAATACCACTCAAGACAGGGGGGACCCGTTCGACTGCGCACCTGTGGTGCTTCGCTCAGGGTGACGACGTACCTTGGCTCCCTCTAATATTAGGGGGAGCTGTCTGCGTAGCAGACTGAGGGGATTAAATGTAATCCGATATTTAAAGTGTTGTCATTCCGACCGATTGAGGCGCGCCGAAAGGCCGCCGATTGAGTGGAGGAATCCCCCTTGTGGTGGTAGGGAATAACGTTGAAACGGCTTTCCCACTCAAGACAGGGCGGAAAAAATGTAAATATGCGGGTAAGCTTAAGTTGACAGCCCGCAGGTAAAAAAATATAATATTGCGTATGAAAGATAAAAATGCCAAAATTAACTCATCACCAAAAAAAATAATTACGGGCGCGCTCGTCAAAAAATACATAATCATAACCTTGGGGTGTATACTTTACTCGCTTGGCATTACCCTCTTCGTGCAATCCGCCAATCTGACGGCGGGCGGCTTGACGGGCATTTCGCTTATTATAAACAGCCTCACGGGCTTTAATACGGGCTATCTGGTTATTATTCTGAATATCCCCATGCTCGTGCTGGGATTTATCTTTCTCGGCTGGCGATTTATGGTCGCAACCTCTTACGCGACGGTATTTTCCGGCCTTTTGATGAGGCTGTGGGACTTCGTATTCGGCGAACAGGCTCTATCCATACTGCCGCTCACCGACAAAGTAGTAGTCAACGCGATGTTCGGCGCGGTTCTGTTCGGCGCGGGCATGGGGCTGATTTTCCGCATGGGCGCGTGCACGGCGGGCACTGACATAATCGTAAAGATATTGCGCAATAAATTCCGCCATATAAAGACGGGCGTGTTTACGATGACCATAGATTTGATAGTCGTCGGGGCCTCTTATTTTACGACGGGTTATGATATAGACAAGCTGTTTTACTCCATATTGCTCGTCGTCGTGTTTACATTTATTTTCACGCGCGTGTTGTACGGCGGCGACTCCGCCCAGCTCGTCTTTATCATCACCGACAGCGAAAAGGCGGAAGTTTTGAAAAGGTGCGTTTTGACGGAAGTTGACAGCGGCGTGACCTGTCTGGACTGCGAGGGCGGCTACACGGGGGACGAAAAGAAGATTTTGCTTTGCGTGATAAAACCCTATCTTTATCCCTATCTTCGCGACGTGGTTGCGCGGGAGGACAAGTCGGCGTTTATGGTGGTGACCAGCGCGAATGAAATCTACGGCTATCACTATAAAAATCAGGACGACCCCGATATGTAAGGCCGGTTTGAGCGGAAATACAAGTTTGAGAAGCCGATTGAAATTTAAAAATATAGCGAAAGCGGGCGGAGAAATTTCTCCGCCCAAACTTTTTAAAAGGGTGCGGCCGGAATGACGGCACATTAAATATCGGATTACGTTTTAATCCCCTCAGTCTGCAACGCAGACAGCTCCCCTTATAAATAAAGGGAGCCAAGGGGCCGTCACCCTGCCCCCGCCGTC
>CANREQ010000059.1 GCA_947629695.1 uncultured Clostridia bacterium
ATTCACTATGCGCTCACTCATCTCGCGCGGCAAAACAGTGGGTGTCCACTGTTTTGAGAAGCTCCGCGCTCGTCCCCCCAAGGGAAGAAGCCAAGAAAAGGCCCCCTATATCCCCGGCTGCAAATTCAACAAAGGCCTTCAGTCGCCCTGTTTTTTGTCGTCTTTGCGCATGTCGATTTCGGGCGGGACCACCGTCTTTCCGTTTGCGGAATAGAGGGCGGGATCGTCCTTGAGAGTGGCGATGTAAGCGTTGTATTGTTCGTCTGTCAATTTCCGTATCTTGCGTTTTTTACCGGACATAAAAACCTCCGCGCATTTAATGTTTGCAATACATTATGCGCGGAGGCGACATTTTTTATTCGCAGGCAAATGCGGGAGGTCAGATGATCCTCACCTTTATTACGCCGTCTATCGCCGCTATCTTATCTTTCAGCGAGCTTTCGGGCGTGCCGTCAACGTCTATTATGCAATAGGAGTAGTCGCCCTTTGCCTTGTCGAGAAGGTTTGCGATATTTATTCCCGTGGCGGATATAACCGCGGAAAAGCCGGCTATCATATTGGCCACGTTTTTGTGGTGCACGCATATCCTCGCCTTGCTCTCCCTGGGAGCGCTCACCGCGGGATAGTTGACGCTGTTTGTTATATTTCCGTTCTCAATATAATCCTTCAACTGCCGCGCGGCCATTACGGCGCAATTATCCTCGGCTTCGGGCGTACTCGCGCCCAAATGGGGCACGCATATGGCGTTCTTAACGCCTATCAGCGCGTCGGTGGGGAAGTCGGTTATGTATCTGCCGAGCTTTCCGCTTTCGAGCGCGGCGATCACGGCCTGTTCGTCCGCGAGTTCCCCGCGGGAGTTGTTTATGAGCACCGCGCCGTCCTTCATCGAGGCTATCGTCTGCGCGTCGAACATTTTCTCCGTGTCGGGCGTGAGGGGGACGTGTACGGTGATGAAATCCGCCGCCGCGTACACCTCTTCACGGGAGTGGACGAGTTTGACGGCGGGGTTTAAAAGCAACGCGTTTTGGGTGGAGAGGTAGGGGTCGCACCCGACTACTTTCATTCCGAGCGCGACCGCGGCGTTTGCCACGGCTATGCCTATCGCGCCGAGGCCGATGACGCCGAGCGTCTTGCCCGTTATCTCGCAGCCCACAAAGCTGCCTTTGCCCTTTTCTACCGCCTTGGAAAGCCCTTCCGTGCCCTTGAGCGTCTTGACCCAATCTATGGCGTCGGTTATCTTTCTGCCGCCGAGAAACAGCTCGCACAAGACGAGCTCTTTTACTGCGTTTGCGTTAGCGCCGGGGGTGTTGAAAACGACTATTCCCTTGGACGCGTAATCGGCTACGGGGATATTGTTGGTGCCCGCGCCGGCGCGCGCCACAGCCAAGAGATTGTCGCCGGGCGCATAAGAGGCCATCGCCGCACTGCGCACCATTATACCGACGGGGTCTTTTACTCCGTCGCCGTATTCATAGCCCTCGAAGTATTCGTCCGCGAGGGGGGATATTGCGTTTAATTTGAGTATACCTGCCATGTTATGCGTTCTCCTTTTCGAACTTCTTCATAAATTCAATGAGCGCCTTTACGCCTTCGACGGGCATGGCGTTGTAAATGGAAGCCCTCATGCCGCCTACGAGCCTGTGTCCCTTTAAGGAGACGAGCCCCGCCTTTTTGGCCTCGGAAACGAATTTCGCGTCCAGCTCTTCGCTTCCCGTCACAAAGGGAACGTTCATTATGGAGCGGAACTCCCTGACGACGTAGTTTTTATAGAGCTTGGAGTTATCTATAAAGTCGTACAGGAGCCCGGCCTTGTATACGTCCACCTCGTTCATCGCCTTTACGCCGCCCTTTGCCTTGAGGTTGCGGAGCACGAGGTTTGCCATATATATGGAAAAGGCGGGCGGGGTGTTGTAGAGCGAGCCGTTTTCATCCTGTACCTTCCACTTCAGCATGGTGGGGCAGAAGGGAAGGGGATCTTGTATCAGCGAGCGCTTTGCGATGACTATGGTCACGCCGGCCGGGGCGAGGTTTTTCTGCGCGCCCGCATATATTACGCCGAAATCGGCCACGTTTATTTCACGGGAGAAAATTTCGGAGGACATATCCGCAACCAACGGGGCCTTGCATTTGGGGAACTCGGGATAGCGGGTGCCGAATATAGTGTTGTTGGACGTTATGTGCAGATAGTCCGCGCCGTCGCTGTAAGAAAGCTTGTTTATGTCGGGAATGTAGGTGTATGTCTTGTCGGAGCTGTCTCCTATCTTGACCGCTTCGCCGTATATCTTGCCCTCTTCCCACGCCTTTTTGGCGAAGTTGCCCGTCACTATATAGTCGGCTTTTTTGTTGTGCATAAGGTTTAAGGGAACGGCGGCGAATTGCTGGCTCGCTCCGCCCTGCACGAATATCACGGCATAGTCTTGGGGAACGCCCAAAAGCTCCCTTACGAGGGACTCCGCTTCCCTGACGATTGCCTCGTACGCCTTGTCTCTGTGCGAAATTTCGGTTACCGACATGCCCGTTCCCGCGAAATCGAGGAACTCTTCTCTCGCCTGTTCAAGCACTTCGAGGGGCAGGGTGGAAGGCCCTGCGGCGAAATTGTAAACTCTCATATTCATAAACCTCACTTTTTATGCGCGAAAAACGCATAAATAAATATTTTCCTGCATAGGGTAGCTATTATTATAGGATATTTTATGAAAATATACAAGCGTTTTGCACAATCGAATTAAAATTTCCCCTCCGCTTTATTTGCCCGCCCCGTTTTATTCCGTCCGCGCCGCTTTATCTGCGGGCGGGGAGCTTTCGGACGCGGCGTAAATGAAATTGCCTCGGCGCGCTTGGGGGCTATCTTTGCGCGGCTTAAGTGAAAGCGACAAGACTCGGCCCTTTAAGTTAAGGGCGGGCGGGAAAAGGGAGAGCGGAAAAATTGTTTAAAAAGACAACCGCGGCGGCAAAAAAACGTAAAGAGGAGCGCGCAAATACTTTTACAAAGTATGCCGTGGCGCGAAATTTATACTTTTTATAAAAAAATTTTGAATTTTCGGCAAAAAAATTTGTCAATAGCATTTACAATCGGGTAAAAATGTTGTAAACTAAAAAACAGAATAGTATGGCGTAATCTATGCGTTGGTCGGCGCATATGCCGCGGTCAACGCGTTTCTTTCGTCGTTTGACGGCTATTTACGAGGCAGAGGTGTAAAATGAGTGATCCCAAAAGCACATTTACTAAAGCAGACGCTATCCTGATGAAACTGGATAAGCTCAACCAGCAGATGAACGCGCTCGAAGCGCGCGTCAATGCCATAAAGTCTACGGGCGCAAGCCAGGGCGTAAACCAGAGCGCGAACCAAGGCGTGAGCCAATACGCGGCCCAAAACGCGAACCAATACGCCGCGCTGCTCGCGAGAATAGAGGAGCAGAACAGGGAATACAAGTCCGAAATGCGCTTTCTCTCCGCGCAGATAGAGAGCGTTTTCGACGCCATGGAAAATATGCTCGAAGAGCTCGGGGGGAAGGTCGCCGAAAAGCAGACGCCCGTGTTCGACGTGGACGAACTTTCCTCGCGCGTGGCCGCAAAGATAATCATTCCGGATACGACTTCGGGGATCGACGCCGACAAGGTGGCGCACGATATCTCCTCGCGCATAGTCGTGCCCGACGCGAAGGTCGGCGGGATAGACGCGGATAAGCTTGCGAGGGATATATCCGATAAGATACGCGTGCCCGAAGTGCGCCTCGGCGAGACAAAGACGACGCTGAAGCCGGAAATAGATTACGATACATTGGGATTCACCGTTGCGAAATACCTCTATGTGCCCCAGGTCGTGGCCGAGCAATTCGATTATGACGAGCTTGCGGAAAAGCTCGCCGGCAAGCTCCCCGCGCAGAGCGCGCCCCGGGCGGAGGGCGCTCCCCTTCCCGCGGCGGCAATGGATTACGACGCGCTCGGCGTGAGCGTGGCGAAGAACATCTACGTTCCCCAGGCCATAGCCGAAGATTTCGATTACGATCATCTCGCGGACGTGATAGCGCAGAAAATGCCCGCGGCCAAGGTTGACGAGGGCGCGGCGGTGCGTGCGGAAGTCGATTACGACCTCATCGCCCGGAAAGTTGCGGCGGCTGTGTCCGTTCACGAGCCCGTATCCCCCGATTATATCGCGGCGAGAGTGGCGGAGCAGATCGTCATTCCCGCGGGAACGGAGATAGATATTGAGGAGCTTTCGAGGAAAGTTGCGGATAAGATAGCCATTCCCGTGCCCGAACCCGTCGCGAGGGTGGACGAGGATAGGCTGGCCTATGAAATATCGGAGCGTCTAAAAGGCGAAGAGACCGCCGAAGAAACCCCTACGGCGGCTATCGACGAGCATGTGCTCGCGCAGGAAATTGCGGAGAGGCTCAACTTCTCGCTTTCAGACGAGCTGATCGCCGACGCGGTGGTCAAGAACCTCGCCGGCGCGATAGATTCCGACGAGATAGCCGATTGCGTGGCAAAGCGCGTGGGCTCCATCTCTCCCGAGCAATTTGAAATAACCGTGGACGACGACGGGTGCGATTCGCTCGCCAAATCCATAGAGAGCAAGTTGAATTATGACGTAATAGCGGCTTCCGTCTCCGAAAAGCTCTATCCCGCGCTCCTTTCGCGCGGAGAGAGCGAGGTGGATGTAGAGGAGCTCGCAAGGCAGATAAGCGAAAAGATAGGCTCGGGCGAGAGCATCAACGAGGACGCGCTTGCGGAGAAGGCGGCGGCCGTGCTCTCCAATTACCTGCCCGAGATAGACGGCGACGACATAGCGGACAAAGTGGTTGCGGGCGTGCTTGCTTCCCTGCCCGCGCCCGAGTTTGACGGCGACGAAATTTCCTCCAAGGTCGTCGAGGGCGTTATGGTCGCGCTCGGCGAAAATCCCGTCGTGGACGGCGACGAGCTCGCGGGCAAGCTGACGGAAAGCGTCATGGCCGCGCTCGAAGAAAATCCCATTGTGGACGGCGAGGCGATCGCAGACAGGGTGGTGGAAGGCGTTATGTCAACCCTGCCCGATCCTTTGGTAGATCCCGAGGAAATATCCGCGAAGGTCAACGAGGAATCGCTTTCCTCGAAGATAGTTGAAGGCGTTATGTACGCCCTTCCCGATACGCCCATAGTCGATACTGAAATCATCGCGTACAGGGTGGTTGAGGACGTCGTTCACGCCATAGAGGGCAGTGAATTTTCCACCAAGCTCAACGAAGAATGCGAACAGCGGCTTGATAAAATGCAGGCCGACATAGACGAGATAAAGGCAATGCTCGAAAACGGCGCGGTAGCCGTTTCGGAGACGGCTGCGGCCGAAGCCGTAGCGGAAGAGAGCGACGGCGAAGAACTTGTAACCGTAAGCGAGCTGATAGGCGACGAGCCCGCGCCCGCAGAGGAAGAGAGCGAACCAGCGCCCGCCGAAGAGGTCATAGAAGAGGCGGACGTAATTGAGGAGCTTGACGAGTCCCCCGCCGACGGCGAGATATTGACCGACGAGGACGGCGAAGAGAGCGGCGGAGTTGACTTCGCCAACATGATGAAGTACAACCGCTCCTTTATCGCGAGGATAATCCAGGGCACGGACGACCAGAAAAATTATTACGGCGCGGTCAAGACGGCGTTGCTTTCTTACAGCAAGGTAAACTCCAACATAGCGTGGGGTGCGGAGCGCTTCAACAAGGGCAGGGAGACAATCGCGCGCTTCAAGATACGCGGCAAGACGCTTTGCCTCTATCTCGCGCTCGATCCCAAGGAGTTTGAAACTTCCGTATACAACCATGCCGACGTTTCGGACAACAAGTCCATGAGCGGCACGCCGATGATGGTCAAGATCAAATCGCCCCGCGGCGTGAAGAAGGCCATAAGGCTTATAGACATCATGCTCGCCCAGCGCGACGGAGTAAAGCGCAAGGTGGCGGAGCGTGACTATGCGGCTATGTACCCCTACGAGACCATAGACGAGCTTATAGAGGACGGCCTCGTAAAGGACGTTAGAAAGAATAAATAACGGCTTTACCGTTTACAGAAGATGAAAAAGGGGGTGCTTGCATTTAACCCCCTTTTATCTGTTTTAAGGGCGGCCTGGTTTATTGGCACGATTACTCCGCATAACAAACAAAAAAACAAATAAGGAAAGTATAGATGAAGAGAGAAAACGATAAAAACAGCGGCGAAAGGCAGCGCGAAGGGCGGGCCGGCCGCCGCGCCCCCGTAAGAGCGGCGCGCGCGGAAAGGAGCGTTAAAAAGCCCTCGTTAAAGCAGGAGGCGGGCTCCACGGCGCAAAAAGCCGGCAAGTCGGGCACGCGCGGAAAGAGCATTGCGCAAGGCAGCGCCGCAAATGCGCTTAAAAAGGGCGAGGGAAAGCAAAGCGGCGAAAAGCGGCAAACAAGACAGACAAGGCAGAGCGGCGAAAAGAAGGCCAAAGAAAGCGCGCCGGTAAGGCAAAGACAGACAAGATCGCCAAAAAACGCCGTAAGGATAGTATTTTTGGGCGGCGTAGGCGAAATAGGCAAAAACATGACCGCCATAGAGTGCGGCGACGACATAATAATCATAGACGCGGGCATAAACTTCCCCACCGAGGAGACGCCTGGCATAGACCTCGTCGTACCCGACATAACCTATCTCGTGGAAAACGCGGACAAGGTGCGCGGGCTGTTGCTCACGCACGGGCACGAGGACCACATCGGCGGAGTTCCCTATCTTTTAAAGGAAGTGTCCACGCCCGTCATAGGCACCAAACTCACCCTCGCGCTGGTGGACAACAAACTGCGGGAGCATAAGCTCAACAACGTGAAAGAGTGGGTAGTATCAGGGGGTGAAAGCATCCGGCTGGGCTGTTTCAACATAAAGTTTGTCAACGTCAACCACTCAATAGCGGGGGCGGTCGCGCTGTGCATAACCACCCCGCAGGGCGTGATATTCCACAGCGGGGATTTCAAGATAGACTTAACGCCCGTCGCCGGCGAGCCGATAGATTTGACCACCATAGCCGGAATAGGCGGCAAGGGCGTGCTTTTATACCTCGGCGAGAGCACGAATATAGAGCGGCCGGGATATACCATGAGCGAGACGGTCGTGGGCGCGACGCTGGACAGGCTGTTTGACGAAAATGCCCGCCGCAGAATAATAATAGCGACGTTTGCGTCCAACGTGCACCGCCTGCAACAGATAATCGACCTCGCGGTCAAATACAGAAGAAAGGTCGCGCTCAACGGCAGGAGCATGTTAAACGTCGTCGAGGCGGCCGAAAAGATAGGGGAAATTTCCATACCCGACGGCGAGCTGGTGGATATAACCGCCACAAAAAATCTGCGCGACGACGAGATAGTCATAGTGTGCACGGGCAGCCAGGGGGAGCCGATGAGCGCGCTCACCCGCATGGCGAACGGGGAAAACCCGTTGATGCAGGTGGGCGGCAACGATACGATAATTATCTCCGCCTCGCCCATACCGGGCAACGAAAGGGGCATATACGGGGTCATAAACAAGCTCTGTCACCTCGGCGCGGACGTCGTCTACGAAAGTCTGGAAAAGATACATGTTTCGGGCCACGCCTGCCAGGAAGAGCACAAGATCATGCACACCCTGTTAAAGCCCAAATTTTTCGTGCCCGTGCACGGCGAGTACAGGCACCTGAAAAAGCACGCACAGCTCGCCCAGAGCCTCGGAATGAAGGAGAGCAACATTTTCGTCCCCGATATAGGCAACAGGCTGGAAGTTACGCGCAATTATATAAAGAGGCTGGATGACGTGCCCTCCGGCTCGCGGCTTATCGACGGCGAAGGGATAGAGGACGAGCGCGCTTCCGTGGTCATGCAGGACAGACGCCAGCTTGCGGAAGAGGGATTGTTTATAGTCTCCGTCGCCGTTTCGGGCGGGGAAGTTATAGGCGAGCCCGCGATAAATTCCCGCGGATTCGTATTCGATTTCCACCGCGATTATAACAAGGAAATGCGCGAGGTGATAGACCGCGCGATCCAGGGCTACGACCTTTCCGTCGGCACTGTTGACGACCTCAAGCGCGCGATAAAGAAAGCGCTTAAAAATTATCTGTTTAAGAAGACTAAGCAGTCGCCGATGATAGTGCCTGTAATTGTGGAGTTGTGAGAGCTCCCGCTAAACGCATATAAGCGTCGCAATACTGTGTCAGGCTCCGCGCCGCCTTGGTCGTGTACGTCTGTGTACACTCCCTGCGGTCGGTGCTCGCCTTTCTTGTCTTGCTCGCTTCTATGCGTTTATAGACTTCGTAATTACAGCTCCCGCAATAGGCGCCCCGTTTCAGGGGGAGCTGTCTGCGTAGCAGACTGAGGGGATAAAAAGTAATCCAATATTTAATGTGCCGTCATTCCGCGCGAGGGCACAAGCCCGACGCTTTGTAAAAAATACTTTTGCCTCGGCAAAAATATTTTCACAAACCG
>CANREQ010000060.1 GCA_947629695.1 uncultured Clostridia bacterium
CATGTGAGATATTTCGTGACCTCGGGGTCGTTCATCCAATGCGCAAACGCCTCTTCGGCGTCACTCTCCTTCCACTTGCGAAGGAGTAGCCGCTTCGTTTCAAGAATTTTCGTTCCCTTATGTTGCATATCATTCACCGCTTAATTCCATTTTACCGCCACAACTATACCATAAAAACAGGGAAAACGCAAGTAGCGGGCGATAATCATAAATTATAAAAGTAAATCCGAACCATTCGCTCTTTACGAGCATTGATTCGGATAATAACGACTTGGTGCGCCACACTAAACATAAACGGAACAATAACAGGAGCTCCCAAAAAAATTGCGAAGCAAAGATTTTTTGGGAAAAGGAGAAATAAACGTAAAAAGCATAGCCCTTGCTATTCACAAGGGCTAACAAAATGCGTCGTGTTGCGACGTGGTGCACTCAACAGGAGTTGAACCTGCATGGAGTTACCCACAAGATCCTTAGTCTTGCGCGTCTGCCAATTCCGCCATGAGTGCAAAATATTCAAATTTACTTCCTCTCGAAAGCATTGTTATTCTATAATATTAAATTAAATAAGTCAAGCTAAATTAAAGCAATTGAAGCAATTTAATAAAAAAATTTTAGTTAAGACAAACTGCAATCGGCAATCACAAAGTTTTTAAATATAAGCGCAATTTTACCCGCAAATCGTCAAAATTACCGCTATTATGTATGACATAATACTCTGCAAATGTGTTATTTTGATATTTAAATTGACTATTTAAGCGCAAAAGCGCTTCCTCCTCGCTCAAATTGTCGCGTTGCATTATACTTTTGATGCGCTCGTTTTCGTCGCGCATAATTATCAAAACCTTATCGAAAAGTTTCTGATAACCGCCTTCAAACAGCAAAGGCACCTCGAAAAAGCAAACGCACTTTTCTTCCTCTTCCGCCTTTTTGAACATATAACCGAAAATCGCGGGGTGGGTGATTTTATCCAACTCTTTCAGCTTTTGCCTATCCGAAAAAACGATTTTGCTTATCCTTTCCCTGCTCGGTTTTCCCTCTTCGTCAAACGCGCATTTGCCGAACAATTTCAAAAAACTTTCGTTGAAATATCCGCTGTTAAAAAGTTGCGCGTATGCCTCGTCGCAGGAGTACACGGGATAGCCCTCTTCCTTTAAAAGAGCGCAAGCCGTAGATTTGCCGCTACCTATACCGCCCGTTATTGCAATTTTCAATTTACTTTGCTTCATACCAATTGCGCCCCATCGCAATTTCCACCTTTAAAGGCACTTTAAGCTTGACGGCGTTCTCCATCTCCCTTTTCAAAATCTCCGCCGCCTTTTGCGCCTCGTCCTGCGGCGCGTCCAAAACCAGCTCGTCATGAACCTGCATTATGAGTTTTGTACGCATATTTTCGCGCTTTAGAGCTTTATACAGATTTACCATTGCGATTTTTATAATATCCGCACTCGTGCCCTGCAACGGCATGTTCATGGCCGCCCTCTCGCCAAATTGCCTTAAGTTGTAATTTGTCGAATTTATCTCACGTATATAGCGTTTACGGCCCGTCAAAGTGGATACATACCCGTTTTTGCGCGCAAACTCCACGTTGCTCTCCATATACTCCTTTACCGCGCTGTACTGAGCAAAATATCTTTCGATATATTCCCGCGCCACTTTTACATCGATATTTAAATTCTTCGCCAAGCCGAAGTCGCTGATACCGTAAATTATCCCGAAATTGACAGCCTTTGCCTCTCTGCGCATCTTCGGAGTGACTTCATCACGCGCAACCCCGAAAACCTGTGAGGCCGTCACCGTGTGGATGTCCTCATCCTTGGAATATGCTTCGATAAGCTCCTTACAGCCCGAAAAATGCGCCAAAAGCCGAAGCTCTATCTGCGTATAATCCGCGTCGATAAACACATTCCCATCGCGCGGCACGAAAACTTTCCTAAGCTCCCTGCCCTCATCCTCGCGCACGGGAATATTTTGAAGATTGGGGTTCGCGCTGGACAGCCTTCCGGTAGTCGTAACAGTTTGGTTATACGTCGTATGCACGATTCTATCAGCGCCGATCATGGGTTTGAAGCCGTCGATATACGTCGAGCACAGCTTCTGATATTGTCTGTACTGCAAAATGAGCCGCACAACCTCGCTTTCCGCCGCGAGCTTTTCCAAAACTTCCGCACCCGTCGAAAATTTTCCGTTTCTGTTCTTTTTGCCGAGCTTCAACCCGAGCTTTGTGTATAATACCTCGCCGAGCTGTGAGGGCGAATTTATGTTGAATGTGCACCCGCAAAGCTCGTAAATTTTGTCGCGCAAGATGCGGATATTTTCGGAATACTGCGCGCCAAGCGCATCGATTTGCTCAATATCTATCTTTACGCCCGTGTTTTCCATATCGAACAGCACGCCGATGAGCGGCTTTTCGATGTCCTCATACAGCCCGTAAGTGCCGTCTTTTATCAACGTTTCGCGATATTCATCATAAAATTTCTTCAAAAGATAGGCCGAATACGCCACATCATAGCCCTTAATAACGCACAAGTCGTTCAAATTGTCGCTCTTTTCGAAGTAATCGGCCAAGTACTTGAGCACCGATAGATCGTCCACGTCGCATTTTATATCGAACGAGTAGCCGCCTGCGCTGTGCAAAAACTTCTTGTAGTCATATACTATGACCTTGTTTTCCGCATTTGAAAACACCTCGCCGAGTAAACCCATAAATTCGTCGAAGCTCAAATTGCTGAGCAGATCGCTCACCTGGGCATACGCGATATTGTATTGCTTGCTTTCAAAATAAATTTTTGCGCAATCGCTTTGAATGTCGATATAAAACTCGCCCACGCGCTTAAATAGGCTTTCGGCATCCACGCAGTTGTCTATTTTAATTATCTCGGGATAAGCTTCATTATGCATGATGCCCGATTCATTATCGAAAATATCCAGCGCGAGCAAGCTTTTAAACTCAAATTCCGCGAACAAATCCCTGACTTCCGCCGAATAACGAGAGGGAACTTTGCAATTGTCAAGGTCGATATCGACTTTGCAATCGCACTTTATAGTTGCGAGCAGATACGAAAGATACGCCTCGCCCTCGTGCGCTTTGAGCCTCGCCCTGAGCGACGCGGATTTTATCCCATCCACGTTTTCATAAACGCCGTCCAAAGAGCCGTATTCGGCCAAAAGTGCGCGCGCCGTCTTTTCTCCGATACCCATAACGCCGGGGATATTATCCGATTTATCGCCCATAAGCGCCTTTAAATCGATTATTTTCAGGGGTTCCAACCCGACTTCGGAGACAAAATTGTCTTTGGATAATTTCTGCAAATCGCTTACTCCGCGCTTGGTAAAATAGACGTCCGTCTTATCGTTGACAAGCTGGAAGCTGTCCCTGTCGCCCGTATAAATGTAGCTGTGGACGTTGAACCTGCGCGACAGAGTGCCGATTATATCGTCTGCCTCGTAGCCCGCCATCTCGCATGTGGCAATGCCCATTGCCGATAACAGCGATTTCAAAGGCTCAACCTGAGACGCGAGCTCTTCGGGCATGGGACTTCTTGTAGCTTTGTATTCGGAATATATTTCATGGCGGAATGTGGGTGATTTCAAATCGAACGCGACAACTATATACTTAGGTTTTACGTCGTTAAAAATCTTGAACAACAACTTGACGAAGCCGAAAATTGCGTTTGTCGGCTGTCCGCTGGACGTTGAAAAGATAGGCGTTGCATAAAACGCACGATTAAGCAGGCTGTTTCCGTCGATTAGCACTAATTTATCCATAAAATATTTTTCCTTACCCCAAATAACTTGATTTTTGATTGAGACTATTATATAATATTTAAGCAATTTGCCGGTGTGGTGGAATTGGCAGACGCGCGGGACTCAAAATCCCGTGGTAGCGATACCGTATCGGTTCGACCCCGATCACCGGCACCACGTCGCCGCAAGGCGCGGTTTGCAAGAGATTGCCTTTTCTTTTGGGCAATCTCTTTGCTTTTTACGCCTGCGGCTCCTTTCCCCCACAAATCTCGCTTCGTTGTGATTTGCGGGGACCCCGTTTGTTGAGTTTCAACCCGGCCTTTACGCTTTAAGCCCAACTTCTTGCAAGGCGCGGTTTGCAAGAGATTGCCTTTTCTTTTGGGCAATCTCTTTGCTTTTTACGCCTGCGGCTCCTTCCCCCCACAAATCTCGCTTCGTTGTGATTTTGTTTTGGCATAATCGGCGCATTTAAAATAAAACAACGCTATTCAAAAAAACTTCGTTTTGGGCGAAGTTTTTTGTCAATTATTATGATTTTTACGTTTTATCTTCTTTATTATCTTCAGGCGTCGGAATATTCCCATTCTCAGCGGTTTGGTCGGAGTTATTCACCTCCGCGCCGCCTTGCACATCTTGATTCTTCTCCCCTGCCGTTTGTTTTGAAAGCTTGATGATTTTCACAACCTGCGCCACTGCGAAGGGAACGACAAATATCGCGAGAAGTATAAGTATGCCGTATCTGCTCAAAAATGAGAACACATGGCCCCAAAAAGTCGAGTGAGACGTGCATATGCCGATAAAATTATCGGCCGTAACCAATTCTTTGTCGGGTGCGGGATTTGTCTTTGAGTTAACGCCCTGCGTAACAAGCCCGTCTGCCGTTATCGCCATTACCTTATGGACGATATTCTGGCCGCGTATTTGCTCGCCAAAGCTCTCGCCCGCCACAAACACGATATTGTCGCCGACTTCGACAGCGTCGAAATCGTAATCGCGGAAAAATATCATGTCTCCCGTCATTATTTCGGGCTCCATTGAAGACGTCTGCACAATCGCAAAGGACGTGCCGAATATACTTATAGGCTTGCTCTGAACGCGCGCAACTATCATACAGATGACTACGTAGCACGTCAAAGCGACTATCAACGCGGTCAGAACAGAGCACGCTATCGAAAATATTTTTACCGAAAGCTTCTTGCCGCCGCACGCGTTTTCTTCCGACTCCTTCGCGGCTTCCGCATACGCCTCGGCCTTTTTCATATCCATTGCGTCCGCACCGTTTATTCTGCGTTTGGGATCTTCCACCGCGCCCCGGATATTTTCTCCGCCCACGGCACTCCCGTCGGCTTCTTTTGCTTGATCATCCCGATCAAAATTATTACTCATCTTGTTTAGGCTTATTCGTTATTTTTTTGATTGTCGTAACTCTGCGGGGCGCGGAGCGGCGCTTTTCCGCTTCGACATCCTCGGATAATTTTTCAAGTTTGGCCTCCGCGCGTTCCACAAGCCTCTGTGCGCGCTCCAGCTCTTCCCATTTCAGTTTGAGGAACAACCTGCGCCGCCGCACTCTCTCCCGCTGTTCCTTGACCTTAAGGCGTTTTGCCTCAAGCGGGGGAAGTTTTTCACCCTCCTCCCTGTCTGCGATTATCTGCTCCTCAATAAGCTCGTCGTACATTGCGTCGTTTATTCTCGAGACGGAGCGGAAATACTTAGTGAAATTTATATTCAGCTTGTTTTCAATTGCGATTTCGCCTTCCTGTGCGGTCTTGACAAGCTCGTCTTTCATCCTGCGGAAATAATATTCGTTGATTGTCTCCGCACCTGCCTGTCCCCCCTGATCGCCGAAATCGGGCACAAACGAATAGTTTGTTATAAGCGAAAAATCCTTTTCCTGCGGCTCCGAGAAGGCTATGCCGTCATAGCGATCCTTATTCAGAATATTATCGGCAATGAGCGCGTTCACGCTCAGACCCGCAATAACAGTCAGATCATCATAATAATCGCCGTCAACGGGCAAGTTTTTATCCTGTACCGCGACGCTGTACCCGAGATAAGTATACGACGAAATAAACAGCCAAAGCTTGTAGCAATTGTTGTAATCGACGTTCTTCATCAGAAGGTTGGTCTTCTGAATGGGCGGTCTGACGGGCTTAACCTTAATGAGTTTCTTATAAAAATCAGTGGACTGCAAGACGCGCAAACGCCGCCTGATAAGCTCTATCCTGTCCATCAGATCCTTATTTTTCAGATAATCCTCTTCGTTTGCGGGCGGCTCTTCTATTTGCAGATTTATGTCGCATTTGAACTTGCCCCTGCCGTACTCGAACTCAGAATTTAAGCAGACGTTGGTCAACTCCTTGGATTGCATTTTGCCGCTCAGCTCGCGATAACGTTGCTCTACAAACTGCACAACGCGGTTTAAAAGCGCGCAGACAAAGCGGTTTTCGTAAATGGCTATATCTTCTTCGAGCTCGACAACCAAAAGCTTTCTCGGCCGCACGTCGCCGTTGTCCTCCAAACTCTCGACAAATTGGGAATGCGAGGTCAAATGCCGCACGGTGCGGGGCGTAACGCGGCGGGCCTTGGCGACGTCAACTATCAGCTCCTCTTCCGCAATGAACTTACGGGGATTGCGCACGATCTGCTCAATAGAATAAATCGCGCCTTCGATCGCAAGCACCCAGCTATCGTCCAAAGCCACTTGCTGAATCAAATTATTGTGTAAAACCTTGTTTACTCCGCCGCGAATGGCCGAAATAAACTGTAAAACGCCGCTTTGGTCGCGGAATTTGTCCATGAAATTGTTAAGGGATAACTTGTCCATAGTCCACCTTAAAAATACAGCCTAACCCGTAAGGTCAGGCTGAAACGCAAGCAAAGCTCAAAAATTAGCCGGTTTTCTGCAATTCCTTTATGAAATCCTGGCAATAAGGCATCGTGCCCTCGCCGAATTTATCATTCATAAACTTGGCGAGCTCTTTAAGTTCCTTTGTCAAAAACGGCAAATTCAACGCCTTGAATTTACGCAAAATCTTTGAAGCGATGATGAAATCCACCCCGCCGAGCTCCGCTCCGCCGCACGCCATATAGACGGGCACGAAGAGCTTAAGCTGTTTCA
Organism: uncultured Clostridia bacterium; assembly: GCA_947629695.1. Lineage (GTDB taxonomy): Bacteria > Bacillota > Clostridia > Christensenellales > Borkfalkiaceae > Coproplasma. The sequence goes on from CANREQ010000060.1 coordinate 6,863, forward strand.
TAATACGGTTACCGAAGCTGATCTTGAAATTTTCTCTGATGAAATCGTCAAACTCCCTGATAAGCCCCAGCGTTTTATCAGAAATCTGATACTCGTTGTGCGCGCGCTCGAATAAGCTGTCAAGATAGCTGTAAGAGCAGTTATAGCTCTCCGTAAGGGGCGCGTCGAAGTAATCTGCCTTGGTGTTCAACTCCAGCGTGACGGCACGGTCGTAAACCTTATCGGTAATGGTGAATGTAGAGTCGTCGTTATTCGCGGTGCCGATAAACCAAACATTCTGCGGCACGAGGAATTTACCGTAAACGACGTTCTTGGGGTCGGTCTCGGAAGGCGCGGCGATCAAGTCTATCTTCCACTCGGCGACGTCGGGCATTTCCATTATGGACAGGAAATCCGCAAAGTAATACTCGATACGGGCGAGGTTCATTTCGTCGAGGACGATAAAAGTCGGGTCCTCGCGGAGCGATTTTTCGTACAGGCAGGCGAGGAAGTCGGTCTCGTTGAATTTCTTCGTAAATTCGTTAAAATAACCGATAAGTTCTGTTCTGTCGCGCCAGGAAGGCTGTACGGAAATAATCGACGTGTTGTTGTTGAAGAATTTGCCCATCGCGTAGGGGAGCGAGGTTTTACCTGTACCGGATATACCTTCAAGTATAAGCACTTTTGCGGTGCCCATGCCGGAGATAAACAGCCTTATCGTCTCCTCGGTGTAATAGAGCTTCAATTGCGAAGCCGCGAAGTTGGTAAAACGCGTTACGATCTGCGGCAGGGTCAAAAGATCCTCGTCCGTCATAACGACCATGTTGGGATTGCGCTCGTACTTTTCGTCGAGGTTGATAAGTTTTGTAAAGCGCGACGGGGCCTGCTCGCCTTCCGCACCCTCTGCGCCCTCACCGGCGCCCGCACCGACATTTTCGGGCAACTTGCCCGCGTTAGCGCCCTCACCCTGCCCGAATTTCAAGGCAAAAATGCGGCTCTTTTCTTTAACGAGCTGGTCGGCCTGTTCGCGCAACCTCGCCACCTCTTCCATAAGCTTGTCTTTATCCACCTCTTTTGCGCGGAAGAAAATATACCGCCTGACAAGCTGGAAAAGCCTGTAGCACAGGAAGAACAAAAATGCGATATTGCAAAGCGAAACGATGATAAGGCAAATCCAGCCCCAAACATCGAAAGTTGCAACATGTTGTCCCAAATTGAGGCAGTAAGAAATAGCGTCCTCTATGAGTAGTTTATAAAACAAATAGAAGAACGTTTTTATAAAATACCATAAATTTTGCAACCACGCCCACAAAAAGTTGGTGTAGTACTCAGCAAAAGCAGCCATTTAACTTACCTTGTCACTGTTATTCTTTTTCGCCGTCGTCGGACTTTTTGGTCGTTGTTGATTTCCCTGCCGGCTTGGCTTCCGCAGGTTTGGCAGTCGTTGATTTAGCCGCGGGCTTGGATCCCGCAGGTTTGGCGGTCGTAGATTTTGCCGCGGGCTTGGATCCCGCAGGTTTGGCGGTTGCGGGTTTTGCCGCGGGCTTGGTTCCCGTAGGTTTGGCAGTCGTTGATTTAGCCGCGGG